>JANYCH010000328.1 GCA_025360395.1 Cytophagales bacterium
TGTAGTCAGGTTATTACAAGAAGAACTCCATTTAAAAAATCTTCCATTACACATTGAATGCTTCGACAATTCTAATTTGCAGGGTACAAACCCGGTATCTGCCATGGTTTGTTTTAAAAACGGGAAACCCTCAAAAAAAGATTACCGGCATTATAATGTCAAAACAATAGAAGGCCCAGACGATTTTGGAACTATGCGGGAGGTGGTTACCCGCCGGTATAAAAGGTTGATTGAAGAAAATTCGCCCTTGCCAAACCTCATTGTGATAGATGGTGGGAAAGGGCAGTTAGGGATGGCAGTTGAAGTTTTGAAGGAACTGGGAATTTATGACCAGGTAAGTGTTGTAAGCATTGCCAAAAGACTTGAAGAGATTTATTTCCCCGGCGATGAATTCCCATTGCATATCAGCAAAAAATCGCAATCACTTTTGCTTCTACAACATTTAAGAAACGAAGCGCACAGGTTTGGAATTACTTTTCACAGAAAAAAAAGAAGCAAAGCTGCACTTAAATAGTGCACAGCTTATCCCTCATTTTTCAAATTACGCTCCAATTCGTGCATAAATACATTATCTACAGCTTCTGCTACTGTTGGCAAAATAGTTAAAACAGTATCCAGCTGTGAAATTCTTATCAGCTTTGTAACATGTTCTGTAAGCCCTGTAAGAATAAAAATACCTTCAGCTCCTGTACAAAGACGGTTTGCAACAAGGATCGCGCTTAAACCAGATGAGTCTGAAAATCTTACTTTAGACAGATCCAGGATAAAATTTCTGTTACCCTCTGCGTTTAAAGTGATAAACTCACTTTTTAACAAAGGAGATATGGTGGAATCCAATTTATCTTCTTCCAAAGAAATTATGGTGTATTTTTCCTGTTTGTCTAAAGAGAATTTCATATTCTGGCCTGTGATAAAAAATTATGATAATGCAAATTAACGAAAAAGACTTGAAACATTTTGAGCAATCCTTTCAATGAGGTTAATACCTTTAAATATTTCAAATTTTGAACCTGTAACCTGCTCATACAATTCAATATATCTTTTGGTGATGCCTTCTACAACCTCATCTGTCATTTCTGGTACGGTCTCCCCTTCCTTGCCCTGGAATCCATTTGCCATTAACCATTCCCTTACAAATTCCTTGGATAACTGCTTTTGCTTCTCACCGGCCAGCTGACGTTCTTCGTAACCTTCTTTGTAAAAATACCTTGAAGAATCCGGAGTATGTATTTCATCTATAAGATAGATCTGACCATTTAATTTGCCAAATTCATATTTGGTATCAACCAGGATCAATCCTTTTGAACCTGCAATTTCTGTCCCTCTTTTATAAAGCTGAAGGGTGATCTTTTCAAGATTTTCATATTCCTCTTTGGGCACAATTCCAAGTCGGATAATTTCTTCCCTTGAAATATCCATATCGTGCCCCTCCTTAGCTTTTGTAGTAGGAGTAATGATTGGATTTTTAAGTTTGTCATTTTCTTTTAATCCTTCAGGCAATATTACCCCACAAATATCCCTTTTTCCAGATTGATAAGTCCTCCAGGCATGTCCTACAAGATATCCCCTCACAACCATTTCAACTGCATACGGTTCGCACTGTAAACCAAATGTTGCCATAGGGTCTGGTAATTTTTGGGCCCAGTTTGGGACTATATCTTTGGTAGATTCAAGATTTTGCCAGGCGATCTGATTTAAAATCTGGCCTTTGCAAGGTATTGCACGTGGGAGCACAACATCAAAAGCTGAAATCCTGTCAGTCGCAACCATCAGCATTTTATTACCGAAATAATATACGTCACGTACTTTGCCTCTGTAAAATCCGGTTTGTCCGGGAAAATTAAATTGGGTTTCTTTTAAAGCTTCCACCGTCGGGGATTAAATATTACCAGAAAAAAATAAAGAGCAGGATAAATAACATGACCATAGTAAGGTACATGAACGCATCTATTGTGATGTATTCCTTCCACTTTTTATAGAATTGGATGAAATTGTTCATAAACTTGTAAGGAAATATCCTGATGAATGCTCAAAGATATAAAATTTGCCATTGTAGGTTTTGGTCAGATAGGTAAAAAACACGCAAAACTTATTGCAAACTGTGAAAACGCTTCACTTGTAGCTGTAATAGAACCTAATACTGATATCATTCCTTTAGATTTTAATGTTCCTGTTTTCAATAGTCTATCTGATTTTTTTAAAAGTGATGTAAAAGCTGATGTTATAAATATTTGTACACCTAATCATTTGCATGCTTCCAATTCTATAGAAGCTATAGAAAATGATTGCCATGTGCTTTGTGAGAAACCTATGGGTTTAAAAAAGAAGGATTGCGAAGATGTTATCAATCTATCTTTCAAGAAAGGCAAGTCTGTATTTGTTGTAATGCAAAACCGGTATAGCTCGTCTGCAGAATGGCTTAAAAAGACGGTTGTTGAAGGAATACTTGGTAAAATTTACATGGTCCAGACCAATTGTTACTGGAACCGCGATGAAAGATATTACAAAGGAAGTGCCTGGAAAGGAAAAGCAGAAATGGATGGGGGAGTTTTATTTACTCAATTCAGCCATTTTGTAGATATGTTGTACTGGTGCTTCGGCGAAATGAAAGGGTTTAACTCAAATTTTCATAACTTTAGCCATCAACATCTTACCGAATTTGAAGATAGTGGAACTATCAGTATGGAATTCAATTCTGGAGGATTAGGGATATTGAATTTCAGCACTTCTGTGTGGGACAAGAACCTGGAAAGTTCTATAACTGTAATCGGGGAGAATGGCAGCGTTAAAATTGGCGGACAGTATATGGAAAAACTTGAATATTTTCATGTTAAAGGTTACGATAAACCAGATTTTGGAATCAAAACTGTTACCCATAAAAACGGTGAGTTTTCAGGAAATGATGCACATCACTTTTTGTCAGTTCAAAATGTAGTAGAAACATTGCGAGGCAAGAGCACGATTTCAACAAATGCATTAGAAGGGATGAAAGTTGTAGAAATGATTGAATTGATGTATAGTGCTGCAAGGATGTAGTCGAACGTTTGAATATCAACAACTTAAACACATTAAAAACGTAACAAACCCCAAAAACCAAG
>JANYCH010000149.1 GCA_025360395.1 Cytophagales bacterium
GGCCGTACATCATGACCATGTTGTCTCCTACTCCGGCTTCTTTCATATCGTGGTACAGTTCCTGGCCTTCGCGGCACCGTTCGCCTATTCCACAAAACATGCTCACCCCTTTGTGATGGCCAACCATGTTTTGGATCATTTCGGTCAGCAAAACAGTTTTACCTACTCCGGCCCCTCCAAACAAACCAGCTTTTCCTCCTCGTTCCAAAGGCATCAGTACATCAATGGCTTTGATTCCGGTAATGAATATTTCTGATACGGAAGACCGCTTTGACAAAGCTGGCGGCGATTGATGAATACTACGCTTTTTAAGATCCGACAAATCCGGACCGGAATCAATCGCCTTTCCAAAAACGTTGAAGATCCTTCCCAGGGTTTCCCTTCCTACAGGCACCTGCAAAGGAGCTCCGGTATTTTTCACTTTCATACCTCTTGCAATTCCCTGGGTGGGTGTTAACGCAATCCCTCTCACACGGTTTACATCCAGCTGAGATAAGACTTCAATGATCACTTCATTGTTTTGTCCTGTATGCAAGCAGGTATTGATAGGCGGAAGACCGGATTCAAAAAACATATCCACCACACTTCCTCTTACGGAAATGACTTTTCCTTTAGTAGTAGTAGTAGGTTCAATGTGTGTTTTCAATCCAGTCTCCATCAAGAATTTTAACAGGCAGCTTGTTATGTGCCTCTGACAGTAAAGATGGGGCTGTTAGAAAAAAATAAAGATGTTTCAGATCATTCCAGGAACTGATCTATATCATTGGCTTCGGCTCCGCTCAGCCAACGGTAACTTACACTAAGGTCGTTGAGCGAACCCGAAACGACCTTACGGATGTTGGCTTCGGCTTCGCTCAGCCAACGGGAGACTTTGCTCTGCCAGCGGGGTGACTTCTTACTATAGGTCGTAGACCGAAGCCGAAACGACGGGTGACATTAAAGCAAGGTCGTTGAGCGAAGCCGAAACGATCTATAATTTTTTGGGTAATTAGAAAAAGTAATATCTTTCAAAATAAAACACATATATGAAAGGTTGGATGTATATTCTAAAATGTGCAGATGAAAGTTACTACACCGGAAGCACCAATAATTTGGAATTTCGTTTAAATCAGCATCAGATGGGCCAGGGAGCAAATCATACTGCGAAACACTTGCCTGTGAAACTAGTTTACTTTGAAGAATTCAGTCGGATATACCAAGCTTTTTACCTTGAAAAACAGATTCAGAGATGGAGCCGAAAGTAGAAGCAAGCTTTGATAAATGGAATGCCGGAAACCCTTCATGAATTAGCGAAGTGTTTGAATAAGACTTCACATGTTGGCTTCGGCTCCGCTCAGCCAACGGATACTGTACCTCAAGGTCGTTGAGCGAAGCCGAAACGATCTTGCTACTTTTTGTCCCCTCAGCTAAGCAAGTGTGACCATATCGTTCTCCGCACAACTCTATATATTAATTTTTACGCAGTTTATTCGGTAAATATAGGTTCTTGATTACTGTTAATTTTAATAAGAATACAGTTTTATATCAGTTGCCAAACTGATAATTATCATCAAATCCCCTTGGCCCTGATATTACATTTGGGCTGTTAAAAAATCAAAGTTTGTATGTGGTCCCTATGCTGCTTTTTGTATTTCTATATAAAAAGATCATTATATAACCCAGGACGCTACCGAGAGCTTTATTGAATTAGACTTTTAAAATTATTCAACGAACTATGAAATTTTCATTACGGTTTATCCTTTCAGTTATCGCGCTTCTTTTGGCCAGTATGTGTTGCACCGCACAAAATGCAACAAACATTCTTGGCAATACTAATAACACTTTTGGCCTTTGGCTTTTACTATTTCTTTGCCTGCTGCCTTTAATTATCTGGATTGTCAGTTTAATATTCAAGCTGCAGCGTCAGGCTTTTGAAAATATTCAATGGCGCAAAAAGACTGTTGAAAACCATTTCCCTGAGCATCTCAAAAACTTGGACCATAATCAGATTCTTCAATTCCTGAAACTAAAAAGCAATGCTGACAAACTTGAAAATGATACTACATCAAACAATATTATTTTGAAAAATGTGATCATGTTAATATTCTTTTCACTGATCTCTGT
The DNA here is from genome assembly GCA_025360395.1 of Cytophagales bacterium. Lineage (GTDB taxonomy): Bacteria > Bacteroidota > Bacteroidia > Cytophagales > UBA9547 > UBA9547. Next base: position 2,104 of record JANYCH010000149.1, read on the forward strand.
TTCTCAATTACATGCACAGAATCCCAACGCTGAAGCTCCGGCTCTTCTCAGCCAGCCAGGCATTATCATCACCCTTGTTTTAATGGCCATACCTATTTTGCTGGGTGTAATTTTTGCTTTGATCCAGGCAAACAATTCTGTCAAGAGATTCATCAACAGAACAAAAGTAAAAGAGGCCGAAAAATTTGCCGGATTTATGGAAACGGTCCATGATCATGAACTTGAAAAAGAATTATTGAAACGTCAGCAGGTTTTAGAATTCAATTTAAGCAACCATGAATTATCAGGAACACAAAAAGCAGAGGACGTTAAAGGCACTATCATTAATGTAAGTGACAAAAGGCTGGTACACTTCACCCAGCTCAAAAAGAAAGCGGTTAAAAGACCCATTCTGGAGCCTGACATTACCAAATTAATTTTATGGTATTGTGGCTGCGCCACCTTCTGGCTTGTCGTTGGCACCGGGATTGGCGAATACCTGGGGATAAAATTTGTGGCCCCAGACATGGACCATGTCAGCTGGCTCAGTTTTGGACGTTTGCGTCCGGTACACACAAACATTGTATTTTGGGGCTGGGCTTCTCTGGGCATGATTGGTTTGGGCTATTATGTGGTTCCTACCGTAAGCAATACGAAGATTTACAGCATTAAATGTGGCTGGATCGGTTTGGTCCTGACAAACCTGATGGTCATCCTGGGCACCATCTGTTTATTAAATGGCATGAACAATGGTGGCGGGGAATTCAGAGAATACATCTGGCCCGTCATGGCATTGTTTGCAGTCGCACTGATCCTTACCCTTGCTAACTTTTTGCTTACAGTGGCTAATCGTACTACCGAAGAAATTTACATCTCCAATTGGTACATAGTCTCCTCTATCATTTTCACCATCATCGTAGCCTTAACGGCTTATATCCCATTTTGGCAGGATGGAGTGAGTGAAACGATCGTCCAAGGATATTTTATGCACTCCGGTGTAGGTATGTGGTTTACACTCTTCACTTTAGGTCTGCTATATTATTTTATTCCACAACAGATCAACCTTCCTATTTATGCTTATAGTCTGGGAATCCTGGCTTTCTGGACTCAGATCATATTTTATACCATTATAGGTACGCATCACTTTGTATTTGCCCCCTTACCCTGGTGGTTACAGACAGTAGCCATTGTTGGCAGCGCAGGAATGATCATCCCGGTTGTGGCAGCCACTATCAATTTTGGGATGACTTTTAAGGGACAAATGAACAAGGTTTCACACAGTTATACTTTGCCGTTCTTTCTGGTTGCAGTAGTATATTATTTTATGGTCTCTTTGCAAGGCACAGCTGAAGCATTTAAGTTCACCAATTTGCTTTGGCATTTTACTGACTTCACCGTAGCACATGCCCATCTCGGCTTTTATGGAATTATCACTTTTACTTTATGGGGAGGAATGTACGCCATTATTCCAAGGCTATCCGGCAAAGAACCTGCCCAGCATTTAGTTGGTGCTCATTTCTGGCTTGCCTTTATTGGGCTTTTGTTTTATGCTGTACCCCTATCTTACGGTGCAACTCTGAGAGGCATGATGTGGATGGAAGGAAAACCATTTATAGACAGTGTGGTTCTGATGTTTGAATTCTGGTTGTGGAGAGCAATTGGGGGGAGTTTGATGTTTGTTGCCCACCTGGTATTTGCATACAACTTTTATAAAATGACAGCCCGTGAAGTTGAAGACGTCGACATAAAAGAGGAGGCTTTCAATATTCTCAAAGCACAAGGTAAATTATCAGAATAGCTGTTTCCCCACACCAGTTTAAATACATAAAAATGAACGTATTCAACGACCATAGAAAACTTTATCCCATTGCAGGGCTCTTGTTTGCATTTTTGACCTATATCGTAGTCATCATGCCTGCATTTCAGAACCAGGCTAATAACGCACCTTTACCAGGAACAGCCAAATTATCCGGTGACGCCCATGCCGGAAAGCTGATCTATATAGGTGAAGGTTGTGTAGGTTGCCACTCACAGCAGGTACGAAATGTGGAAATGGATAAAATGTTTGGCAGCAGGCCAGGTATGGCAGCGGATTACGCCAATATCGGAAGAACCAGTTTTTGGCAAAACACAGCTACACTTATGGGTACTGAACGTACCGGTCCCGATTTGACAGATGTTGGAAACAGGCAACCGGGTATCGACTGGAATTTGATGCATTTGTATAATCCCAGAAGTGTGGTAGCACAATCAATTATGCCTTCTTATGAATGGCTTTTTGAAATAAAGGAAAATCCTTCCAATGCAGATGTGGTAGTAAATGTGCCACAGGAATTTTTGAATGGCAAAAAAGGCAAAGTTGTTGCTAAGAAAGAAGCGTTGCAATTGCTTGCCTACCTGCAATCCCTCAAACAAACACCCTTACCGGATGGTACAAGACCTTTCGAATTTTTATACAAAAGACCAATTGTAGAACTTAAAGAAGCAAATGAAGGTGGACCTCAAATTAATGGGAAAGCATTGTACGCCGCCAACTGCCAGGCCTGTCACCAGGAGAGTGGAGAAGGATTGAAAGGTGCCTTTCCTCCTTTAAAAGGAAGCAATGTGGTAAACGGAGATAATCTGGAATTGTATGTGGACATTATCATGAACGGCTATGATGCAAGGCCAGAATTCGGAGCCATGGCTGCAGTAGGAAAAAACATGAAGTTTGATGCAACCCAAGTTGCAGCCCTTATCAATCATGAAAGAAGTTCCTGGGGAAATACAGGTAAGAAAGTAACAACGGATGAAGTAAAAAAAATAATGGAACTGGTTGAATCTAAAGTAACAGCTTCAAAAAAATAAAATGAAAAAATCAATAGCAATCACTATTCTGATTCTCAGTATTGAACTGGCATCTTTTGCTTGTCCTGTATGCGAACGGAATCAACCTAAAGCTTTAAAAGGCATTGTGCACGGAGCAGGACCCGAAAGCAATTGGGAATATGTTGGAGGAGCCATTACAGGAATAATCGCTTGCTTAACGCTGGTCTATTCTGTGAAATGGTTGGTAAAACCCGGTGAAAAAAATCCTTCTCACATTAAATATACTATCTTAAAGTAAGTTTATGAATAATAAATGTTCGGTTCTGGTATTCTTAGACGATGATCCTAAGCCCTATGGAGAATATTTAGTTCCCATTAATTTTGACCTGGATACCCGGAAACTTGTGGACGGTGAACATGTATTGAAAATTGTAAGCAAGGACCCGACTGGGAAAGAAGGAATCCGTCAGATTCCATTTGTAGTAAGGAACGGGCCGGGAATTGCAGTAGAAGGCATCACCAACAATGAGACTGTAGATGGAATAATTCCTTTGATGATCAATGCCTATGGCAAGGGAGACCAGAAACGTTTTTTGATTGAAGGAAGTGAATCGCCTCATTCAATACCAGCCTGGTTATGGGCAATCATCATCGCTTTTGCAGGCTGGGCGGTTTACTATGCAATTACTGCAATGAATACCAGGTTGTAATAAATTGTTGGCTTCGGCTTCACTCAGCCAACGTGACTTAGCTAAGCCAACGTGACTAAGCTCAGCCAAAGGTATAGTCCATACTACAAGGTCATTGAGTAAAGCCGAAATGATCTTATTGAATTAGGCGTTTTTTAAATGCGTTTTACATTGTATATTGATAACAAAATAGATCAAGAGATGGAAGCAAGATTCAAAAGCCTATCCCTATTCGAGTTCCAGCAACGCTTTCCAGACGATG
>JANYCH010000372.1 GCA_025360395.1 Cytophagales bacterium
ATATTATCAACCTGAAAATAAGGTTGCTCATAGATGTTATTGAATAATACTCCGTTACAGGCAACTTCTATTTGATGATTGTATATGCAAAAAAAATCGGCATGAAAATTCAATACAATACCTTCATTTCCTTTAAAATCAAAAAGCATGAAAGGTTGATATGGAGTGAGGGCCACCATATTACCTTCTACAAAATCATAGTCTGAAAAATCCACTTTTACTTTTCCAATCCCTTGCTTCATCCATATTATTGAGTAATAATTTAACCTTTGAATATGGTCGAAATGACTATTGTCTTCAAATGCAAAAATTCTGAAGGCCAAATTTCCGTTATTCGGGTCAACTAGGGTATATGTATTGTTTGGAGTCATGTGATTAACTTACCTGTGATGCGTTTTATGTTCTGGTTTGGTTAAACGGTTCCTTGCAATAATTTGTCATTAAAATCACAAATTTTTCGTTCAGGGTTTAAAATTTCAGGAATTAATGATATTTCAAATAACACTCTTATTACAATAAAAAATAATTTTTATTACACTATGCTTAAATTTCGAAATTGATTACGGGAGGGAGAACGTCTAATTTAATTTTAAGAAAAATAAAAAAACATAATGTTAGAGAAAGAAAACAGTTCATTCCCTAACATTACATTCTATTCTATTGTTTAAGCATTTTCAAGTTCTAAACTTGGCGCAACTGGGAAGTCAATAGGAATTTGAGTTAGGTTGTGCAAATAGTTCATAGCTGTTTTTTCACTTATTTGCAAAATTAAATCAATCAAATTTTCATTTGTATAACCCTGTGCATAAAATTCATTTACATTTAAGGAATCTGCATTTCCACGATTTCGTGTTAAATCACCTGCTAACTTTACAAGGGAATTCAATTTTTCATCCTTACTTTTTTCATTTCTGATATCATTTAATTGTACTTCAGAAAAACCATTCATTTTGCCCAGTACCAGATGGGCACTTTGACAGTAAACGCAACCATTCACCTGGCTAACTACAAGGTTTATAGCTTCTTTTTCTTTGTTATTAAACGAACTTTTTGCATTTTGATAAGCCAATAAACGAGCCAATCCATTATCTGAATATGCAATTGTTGCATAAAGATTTGGAACGAAACCTAAGGCGCTTTTCAGCTTGTCAAAAATTTCCTGGTTTACTGGGGATACTTCTTCTCTTGTAGGTACCGCGAAAGTTTTCATATTTTTTTTATTTATTCAGTCAATATTGACGAATGCAAACTTAGTGCATGATCAAGTTTTTTTAAATGGAGGTTTGGCGCAATTAAATGGATAATTTTTTTTACACAAAATTACTGATAACCCTTTTCCCTTTTTAAAAATACAAACCCATTTTTTCTATATATTTCTTTCAAATTGACATGATTTTCATATTCTTCCGGTCTGTCTATTTTACTGATAAAATAAGCCGGTTTATCTATATCTCCATTTAAAAGCCAGTTAACATCAAAACTTTTTTCATTTGTTGGCTTGGGCTTTTGTGTGTAAAAAAGATGGGCATAGCTTTTAAAACCTAGCACTTGTACGTAACAATCCTCTCCTACTTTGGCTTTATAAAAGTCTATGGCAGCTCCTTGGGAATATCTTTCAATTTTTGGAGCTACAATATAAGCTGCAAAGAATATTGTCAAACCTGTCCCTGAAAAGAGCGCAACAGCAGCCTTAAGGATCTGTCCTTTTTGAAACCATTTTAAGCTAAAGAATACCAATACAGCAAGAAAAAAACCTATTAAACATTCAAAACCTGACCAGTTTACCTCTGCCTCCATATTTCCTTTAGCAAAACTATCGTTTACATAAGGGATTAATTTTTTAATATTCATTGCAAAAAATGGAAAAACTATAAAAAGAAATGCAATAAAATAGCCTATAGTTCCTACGGTTAAGCTCACATACAACTTCCAGGTCAAACGCTTTTCCAGTAAATTATGTATAAAATAAGCCCCTAAAAAAGTTACAGGGAACCAGGCCATGGAAGAGTAATGGATAATTTTAGTATGGACGATGGAAAAAAGAATCAAGACAACCCAAAATAAAATCAGCATCCAGATTTTAAAATCTTTTTCAAACTTACCAGATACGTCATTTTTGAAAAATGATGGAATAGCCAAAACAGAAGAAGGAAAACATCCAATCAGAATAACCACGAAATGATAGCCTAAGAATCCTTCCTGGCCGGCATCATGTGTAGAAAATAACCTGATCTGATAAACTACAAATTCGGTAATAAACCAGGGCCCGTTCCGGATAGTTTCAATCCCGTACCAAAACAAGGTTACAACGAATGCAGATATAAGAAAAACAATTACATGAGATATTGAAAAATAAAACCTTAAGCGGTTGTAAATCCAATAAGAACCAGCTGTTAATGCAAAGATTAAAAAAGCTACCGGCCCCTTTGTCAAAATTGCTAAACCCATAAAAACACCGGAAATAAAAGCATAAAACAATTTTCCTTTGGTGATTGATATATCATAACCATTTCTTTTCCAATGATATAATATGAAAAAATAAAGGCTTAAAAAGATAAACAAGTTAAACCAGGGATCAATTATTCCTGATTTAAAATACATGTTTGGAAATAATGACCCTGCAAAAGCAAGAACCCAAAGCAGGCCAAATCTTTCTCCCAATAATTTTTTACCAATAGCGAATACCACCAATAATGTGGTAATGCCACATATTGCATTTGGAAACCTTGCAGCAAATTCGTTTACGCCAAAAAGTTTCATTGCCCCTATTTGCATCCAAAAGAACAAAGGTGGCTTTTCCCAAAAAGGCTGATAATCCATATAGGCCCTGAGATAATCGCCGGTTAGCATCATTTCACGGGCACATTCAGCAAAATTTATTTCATCCCAATCAAACAGGTGAACATTTCCTAAAAAGGGAACGAATAGAATTACACCAAGAATAGAAATTAAGAGAAACTTATTTTTAGAGAGAAAATCCATAAACCTGATGGCTGTTTACAAATCTCTGGATTTGCAGGGAATAAAAGAAGTTTAAATTAAACATTGTTCTTTCCAACAGGATCATTAGACACAAAGAGATTGATTAATCCTTTTCCTCTTTGGGAATATTCAGGTCATTGATCAGTTTTTCCATGTCACTGGCATATTCAGCTCCATCATCCAGTAAAAAAACAAGCTCAGGAACAATTCTCAACTGGTGCCTTACACGGGCACCAAGCTGCTGCCTGATATTTTTCTTTTGTTTTTGTATCTCTAAAAGTGTTTCTTCTTTGTTTTTAGACAATAAAAAGCTCAAATGAAGCTTTACCACACTTAAATCCGGCGAAATTTCACTCCTTGTAACGGTTACAAAAGCCCCGTTTAGCAAATGTTTACTGTCTCTTTGAAAAATATCCCCCATCTCCTTCTGGATCATCCGGGCTACTTTTAATTGTCTTGTTGAGGGCATTTTTTATAATTAATAATGAGTAATTAACAATTAATGAGAATTGAATTGATCAATTCAGAAACCATTCTAAGTACCAGGTACTCAATACTAAGTACTAAGAAGGGAACATTAATTGAAGATTGAGCCAAAGCTCTTTTTTGAGATCATTGTTGTGTGCTATCCTGTCCATTGAATCTGCCAAAAGAATTAATTTCTCTGCTTCTTTATGCGGTTTATATTTTTGCTGAAAACCAGAAAAACTGGTTCCAAACAGGATTATTTTCCGGCTGTTTATTTCTTCTGCTTTCGAAAAGGTGATGTCATCCTGATTTAAAACAGTAAAATCTGTTTCCTTTAACTTCAAAGCATTAAATACTAGCTTGTTAAAAGTCTCGGATGCCAGGCCTGACAAAGGCTTATCCGTAATGAACAGAACATTGTTGAAGACATGGATCTTCGGAATTTCCTTAACAGGTCCTGCTACAGATATTTCTTCTGGTTCTTCGATAGAAAGCCCTTCATGCTCCTCTAAAGAGACTGTTTCAATAAAAGGTTTTTCTCCTGGCCTGTGCACATCATTTGGAAGAAGATAAAGATCTTCTTTGATAAACATGCTTATTTCGCCGATTGTCATCATTTACACTGCAAAGCTTTCACCGCAACCGCAGGTACGGCTTGCATTAGGGTTTACAAATTGAAAACCTTTTCCGTTTAGTCCATCTGAAAAGTCCAAAATGGTACCTGCTAAGTATAAAAGGCTTTTTTTATCTACCAGGATTTT
>JANYCH010000379.1 GCA_025360395.1 Cytophagales bacterium
GGTGCCGGACCTACACATTGGTTTACAAGGACACTCCCCTACGGCTCTTTGCATGGAGATATGAGATTGACCGAACAAGGTGAAACCATTTCTCAGAAATATGCTAATAAAATAAATGCAGTTTATAATCTTGAATTATTGATTGCAGGTACTGCAGGTGCTACTATTCTTCATCAGCATACAAAAAAGGAAACCCATCCCTTTGCTGAAAAATTTGAATTTCTTGCATCGAGCAGTAAAAAGCATTTCCAGGCATTGCTTAACCATAAAAGCTTCATGCATTTCTTTGGCCAGGCAACTCCTATTGATGTTATCGAAATGAGTAAAATAGGTTCCAGGCCTTCCAGAAGGACTGGGAAACGTACTTTGGCAGATTTACGTGCAATACCTTGGGTTTTCAGCTGGAGCCAGTCAAGGTTCAATATCACTAGCTGGTATGGAGTTGGTTCGGCATTAGAAGATTATCTGACCAAATTTCCTGATGATATTGATGCTCTGAGGAAAGAAGCCGAACAAGTGAGTTTAATAAGATATGTTTTTACCAATGTAGACACAAGCCTGGCAGCTACAGATGAAACCGTATTTAATATGTATGCCAATCTGGTAGATGATAAAAAGGTTAAAGCTGATATACTGGATCTGATTACTGATGAACTGGAAAAAACCAAAAGAATGATCGCTTTTGTTTTCCCAAGTCCTATAAGCGAAAGAAGAAGGCAGCACTTTTATTCAAATAAACTAAGGTCATTACCTTTAATTGATTTGCACAAAAATCAAATAGCTGCTATTAAAAAGTGGAGAAAATTAAGATTAATAAGCCCAGATTCCCCCGAATGCCATGAATTATTAATGCATTTGCTTATGACTGTGAATGGAATTTCAAGTGCATTGAGGATGACAGGATAGCAGATGTGATATAAAAAGCATTATTTTTTCAAAGCCGTTTTTTATAAACGGCTTTTTAAATTTATCTTTGTTTATGTATTCTTCAATCTGAAACTTAATTGTTTATAAGATTATTATACTGATCACTTAAAAACTAAAAGAAAAGTATGCAACTAACCGCTCCTTCTGTAGTTGTGAAGCCTTCAGCAAAAGAAAGAATTACGTTTGGAAATCATCAAAATTTATTTTTTTCTGAAGTAAAAAAACAGGTTAAAAAGCATTTTGAAGATAAAGGGATAGAAAGTACCGGAAACCCGAATCTTTATTTAAAGGCTTTATTTTTTACTTTAACATATTTTGGTTCTTATGGAATCTTAATGCTTGCTTCACCACCTACCTGGATAGCCATTTCTTTATGTGTTTACATGGGGGCTGTAGCAGCAGCATTGGGATTCAATGTAATGCACGATGGTTCACATGGAAGCTTTTCGTCCAAAAAATGGTTAAATACCGTAACTGCCCATTATATCAACCTTCTGGGAGGAGATGCCATGCTTTGGAAAAACAAGCACAATATTATTCATCACACATTTACAAATATTGAAGGATTTGATCAGGATATTGCCCAAATGCCAGTTTTGAGATTAAATACTTACCAGAAAAAATTCTGGTTCCATAAATATCAGCACATTTACTGTTTTCCAATTTATGGGATTTCTTCTATATTATGGATGTTTGCTTTAGATTTCCAGAAATACTTTACCAGAAAAGTAGGAAATATACGTATTCCTAAAATTAGTTTTAAAGAACATTGCGCTTTTTGGGCAACCAAAATAATTTATGTTTCAGCACACTTGATTATACCGGCTATGGTTTGGGGCTGGCCAGCTACAATTTTAGGATTCTTTATATACCATTTTGTGTTAGGAATAACAATATCTACAGTTTTTCAACTAGCACATGTTGTAGAAGAGACTGATTTTCCATCTACTCATTTTGATTCACATAAAATAGAAGATGAATGGGCTGTACATCAATTAAAAACAACCGCCAATTTTGCTACCAATAGCAAATTTATAACCTGGTTTGTAGGTGGCTTAAATTATCAGGTAGAACACCATTTGTTTCCCAAAATAAGCCATGTACATTATCCGGCAATCAATACTATTATTAAGAAAGTTTCTGCAGATTTTAATGTGCCTTATCATGAGCAACCGACTTTCTTTTCTGCTGTAAGGTCACACATGAACCATTTGAAAAAAACAGCCTTGGCATAATTCATTTACTTTCTAACGCAAAGAATTAATAACTTATACAAACAAAAAAAGGAAGACTCATGCCTTCCTTTTTTTGTTTGTGAATAATAAAGTTTAAGCAAGGATCCTGATTGGATCTTCAATCAAAGCTTTAAGGGTTTGAAGGAATTGAGCACCAACAGCACCATCTACAACCCTATGGTCTGAAGTTAATGTAATGCTCATCCTGTTTCCAGGAACTATTTGACCTTCTTTAACAACCGGAATATTTCTGATTGCACCAACAGAAATAATACAAACATTGGGCTGGTTTATTATAGAACTAAAAGATTCTATTCCAAACATACCTAGATTAGAAACTGTAAAGGTGCTACCTTCCATATCTTTGGGCTGAAGCTTTTTGTTTTTTGCTTTGCCTCCAAGGTCCTTTACTGAAGCTGAAATCTGCGTAAGTGACATTGAATCAGCAAATTTTACAACAGGTACTACAAGTCCGTCTTCAACAGCAACTGCAACACCAATATGAATATGGTTGTTATATCTTATTTTATCACCCAACCAGGTACCGTTTACTTTCGGATGTTTCCTGATTGCTGCTGCAGTTGCTTTAATGACCATGTCATTAAAAGAAATCTTAGCTTCTGAATATTCATTTAAACTTTTCCGGGCTTCCATAGCTTTCTCCATGTCCACATCAATAACCAAACTGAAATGAGGAGCAGTGAATAAGCTTTCAGAAAGTGCACGGGCAATTACTTTTCTCATAGAAGTGACAGGCACTTCTTCAAAACTTTCCTGACCAGCCATAACCGGCGCACTTTGTTTTGAAACCTGAGCGTCGTTAGATGTGGCTGTTGACGGACTGTAACTGTCTATATCGCGTTTTACAATCCTACCATTTTCCCCAGAACCCGAAAGAGATTTTATATCTATTCCTTTCCCTTCTGCCAAAGCTTTTGCTAAAGGAGATATTTTTACCCTTGAATCTCCGTTTGATGAAACGATAGCAGGTTGAGAAACAGAGGCAGCAGCCTTTACTTCCTGTTTATTTTCTTTAGAAGCTGCTTGTCCGTTTTTTTGTGGTGCAGAAGAAAGCAATGGTTTATAATCAACACCTTCTTTTCCTACAACTGCGATAATGCCATCTACTGGTACGGCTTTTCCCGCTTCAATTCCAATGTATAACAAAGTCCCATCTTCATAAGACTCTAATTCCATTGTTGCTTTATCTGTTTCTACCTCTGCAAGTAATTCTCCTGATTTAACCTTGTCCCCTACTTTTTTATGCCATGCTACAATGACTCCCTCTGTCATGGTATCACTCATTTTAGGCATTCTTATTACTGTCGCTTCAATATCAGAAGTATCTTGTTGCCCTTGTGCAACTCCTGGGATAGCCTCTGATTTTTCATCAGGAGGAATTGGTGTACTTACTTTTTCAACAGAACCACCTGAATTTCCATTAATTAAACTGCTTATATCTTCGCCTGCTTTACCAATTATGGCTATAATTGCATCAACAGGGACAGAATCTTTTTCTTTCACACCTATATACAAAAGAGTACCTGCTTCATAAGATTCAAGCTCCATTGTAGCCTTATCTGTTTCTACTTCAGCGAGAACATCCCCAGCTTTTATCGTATCTCCTACTTTTTTAGCCCATGAAGCGATAGTCCCTTCGGTCATCGTATCGCTCATTTTAGGCATTTTAATAACTTCAGCCATTGTGGTTGTTTAATTGAACATTCAAAAATAAGCCTATTGTCAGGTTTTTCAAATCATTATCATAATTATTGACCCTAAATAAAAAAACCTTTTAACAATTTTGATTTTACTGTTAATTTCATGCTATGTTAAAACCAGTTGAACACCTGACTAAATTTTTATTTCTTCTGCCAATTATGTTATTATCTCTTAACATAATTGCACAGCAATCTTACAGTACCAAAGACAAAAAGGCTATAAAATTTTACGAAACAGGAAAGCAGTTAATCACAATGAGAAGGTTCCCAGATGCTATTTTAAACTTTAGGGAAGCTACCGACAAGGACAAAAATTTTGTAGAAGCCTACATAGCACTTGCGGGTTGTTACAGAATCCTAAGGGACGATCAAAACGTTAAATTCAATCTTCTTTCGGCTTTTAGTATCCAAACAATTATTCCCGGCTCCATGCATGAGTATTACTACCTGGCGCAAATATTCATGAAAGAAGGTGATTACAAAAATGCGGAGTTATTTATAGACAGATATTTATCGAATAATCCATCTGACCTCAGATTGATCCCTCAAGCAACAAAAATGAAAGAAAACTGCCTCTTTGCACAGGAAGCGATAAAACATACTTTAGACTTATCTCCAATACCACTTCCTGATCCTGTTAATACTTTTCAGAACCAGTATTTTCCTTCCTTAACGGCTGATGGAAAATCAATGGTTTATACTGTCAGGAACTCGACTGGAATGTCTGATGAGGAAAATTTATATATCTCTGAAAAAAATGAAAAAGGATGGTTAAAGCCTGAACAGGTTTCAACAAGAATCAATACAAAGGAAAACGAAGGAGCATCTTCCATATCCGGAGATGGAAAGACTTTGGTTTATACTTACTGTACTCCCCGCAATGGTTGTGACCTTTACATTACCAGAAAATTAGGAAAAGAATGGTTGCAGCCAGGAGGCATTCCAGGGAAAATAAATACTGCAGGATGGGAATCTCATCCTTCATTGTCAGCAGATGGCAGAACACTTTATTTTTCTTCGGACAGGGCTGGTGGGTTAGGAAAAGAGGATATCTGGGTAACGAAATTAGATAGTAACGATACCTGGATAAAACCAGTCAACCTTGGCCCTTCCATCAACACTCCTGAAAGTGATTTTACTCCTTTTATCCATACAAACGGAAAAACTTTTTATTTTGCCTCAAGAGGTTATCCTGGAATGGGCGGATCTGACTTGTTTATGTCAGAACTTTCTGGTGATTCTTTGTGGTCGAAGCCTAAAAATCTCGGTTATCCATTAAATTCCTTTGCGGATGAAATGGGATTTACTGTTTCCTCTGATTTTTCAACTGGTTATTATTCTAAAGATGTGATCAACACTCAGAGAAGATATACTTCAAAATTGTATTCATTTATAGTTCCATCTGAACTTAAAAGCAACATATCTTGCATTTATATAAAAGGAAAAGTTTACGATGCTGAAACTAAACTTCCTTTAAAGGGTAGGGTTGAATTAATTAACCTATCAAAAGATAAAACTGAACAAAGTGTGTTTTCAGATGTACAAAATGGTGATTTTCTTTTGGTTATCCCTGACAGGAATAATTATGGCTTATTTGTAACCTCCAAAGGTTATTTGTACCAAAGCTTAAATTTCAATACTACTGATGAAAAAATATTAAGTATGGAAGATTATGCTGTTTACCTTAAACCCATTAAAGTAAATTCAACAACGGCTTTAAGGAACATATTTTTTGAAACTGCCAAATATGATTTAGATCACTCTTCAGAAACAGAACTAAACAAACTAGCGAAAATGATCAAAGAAAATAACCTGAAAATTGAAGTCAGCGGACATACTGATATTGTGGGAAACATGCAGGATAACCAATTATTATCTGAAAAAAGGGCTAAAGCAGTTTTTAACTATTTAGCTGATGTCAAAGGAGTTGAAAAAAAAACAATGTCGTTTACAGGATATGGGTCCACAAAACCGATTGGAGATAACAAAACAGAAGAAGGAAAAAGACTTAACAGGAGAATTGAGATTAAAATATTAAAATAGTAACATTGAAGTTTTGTATACGTATAGCTTGCCTAGACAATGCCCAAATATGTCAAGAATCTTCATTATCACTATTTATATTTTTACACAAGTTTCGGTTTTTGCACAAATATCCTCAACAGAATCCTTGTTGAAAGAAATGCATAAACGCTATCATGGCAAGTTTTACAGGCATATTACCTTTGTACAATTAAATAAAATTTTCAAAAGTGATTCAGTAGCTGAAAATTCTGTTTGGTATGAAGCTTTTGAATATCCAGGTAAATTAAGAGTAGATTATGGACCTACAGTCGGAAAGGATGGATATATTTTTATAAACGATTCGGTCTATTATTTTAAAGATGGTTTGCTTATTAATAAAGAAAAGAAGATTAATGAAAGCATGCTTCTTTCAGGAGACATCTATTGTTTGCAAATTCCTGAAGTAGTTACAAAATTAAACCTGCTCGGGTATGACATTAAAAAATTCAGGGAAGACAAATGGAAAGAAAGACCCGTCTATGTTGTGGGTGCAGAATCTGGTAACGATACTTCGCGACAATTCTGGATTGACAGGGAATTCTTATATGTTGTCAGGCACATTATAAACGAGAACGGCATTATTCAGGAAATCCATTTTAGTGAACACCAGGCAAATGGCAAGTTTTATATTGAAGATGAAGTTAAAATAATGGAAAATGGTAAAATAGTAAAAACCGAACGTTATGCAGAAGTAAATCCTAATATTATGCTTCCATTAACAATTTTTGATCCAAACCAGTGGTCAAAAGTCCACTGGAAAACAAAATAGTTTCTTCCCTTCACTCCTTTTTTAATGTATGAAGAAGCAAAACCTTATCATACTAGGGCTTGTCGTGAGTATGTTTACCTGGGGTTTAAGTTGGCCTTCTGGTAAAATACTTTCCGCATACGGATCAGCTTCTGCTATAGCATTTTTACGTTTCATCATCACATTTTTTGGGTTATTGCCTCTTTTATTAATTCTTAAGCAACCCTTAAACTTAAAGAAGGAAGGTTATCTAACACTTATCTCCGCTGGAGTTTGCATGTCGGTCTATAGTTTTCTTTTTTTTAACGGTTTGAAATATGGAAAACCAGGCGCGGGAGGAGTAATGGTAACAACTTTAAATCCTGTATTTTCTTATTTTCTTGGTATAATCCTACATAGAAAATGGCCTACAACAAATCAAGCTGTAGGTTTGGTTTTAGGCATTATTGCAGGGGTAGTTTTATTAAATATCTGGGATTCATCTAGTAATTTGTTTAGCCCTGGAAATACTTTTTTTATTTTCGCAAGCATTACCTGGGCAATTTTAAGCAAGTTCACATCCAATTCTGGTAAATACGGATCTTCAATATCCTTTTCACTTTGGATGTATTTGATATGCTCTATTTTATTGGTTTCCTATGCAGGTATTACTGAAATCAATTTAGTGTTGCATAAGTCTGATGCGGTTTTCTGGTTAAACATGTTATTCAGTGCCATTATCACCACCTCCTTTGCAACATCTTTCTATTTTTATTCAACATCTGAACTTGGTGCAGAAGTTGCAAGTAGTTTTATATTCCTGGTGCCAATTTCGGCTGCTTTATCTTCAATGTTTTTTTTGAACGAATCAATAGCCTGGAATACCATAATAGGAGGATCGCTTGGAGCAATAGCAGTTTATACAATTAATAAAAAATTACTGACATCCGAGAAATAAGATCAGTTTTGATTTTATTCTAAAAAAAGTACAAAAGCGGAGTTGAATGTTTTTCAACATCCGCTTTTTTGTTGAGTTTTGTCGTTACCACACTTCAAAATCAACAGTGCAACCTACA
>JANYCH010000402.1 GCA_025360395.1 Cytophagales bacterium
GTATTAGCGGAGGCTTACAATAACAGAGGGGTTTCATATATTTTTGTTGGCGACACTTTAAAAGCATTTGATGATTTTAAGAAGGCAAATTTCCTTAATCCCGAAAATCAAATGTTTGCAGATAATTTCAGGCGGGCAAAAGAATTTTTAAAATGAATTTATTTTTAAAGTATCTGTATGCGTTACGGCTTTGGGAAGTAACCGGAAAAATAGGTTTTGTACTTGTAGGAGGTCTCTTTGCCATCAAACAATTCGACGTTCCAACCATCGTTATTTTTTTGAAAATAGCTGTTTATTGCTTAATAAGCGGCCTGGCTATATTTTCATTTAATGCCTGGGCGGGATACAATACAGATAAGGTCAATAAAAGATTGGATGCCCTTTTTATTTTTAGTAAAAGACAGTTAGGTTTTATTGCTGCCATATTATTTACAATCTCTGTGACTATTATTATGTTTCACAAGCAAAGCATAATTTTGACTGCATTAGGTGTACTTTTTCTCTGGTTCATTTATTCAATGCCAAAAGGCCTAAAAGGAATACCATTTGGTGGAATACTGGTCTCCTTTATTACAGAAATACTATTGTTTCATCTTAGTTATTTGTTTTTCTCAGATTACAGTTTTAAATCCATCTTCATTAGCATCTACTTTGCGGTTTTGGTGGCAGCAGGTCACATTTTACATGAAATGATTGATTATGAGGCTGATATGTCAACTAATTTCCTGACCACAGTTGTATATTTTAAGAAACAATATCAGTATGCCTTCATGCCGGTCCTTTATGTAATTTCCTTGATCTGGTTATGTGTTTTGAAACTTAATGACTTTGTTTCAATAAGGTGCTTTGTAATTTTTTTGGTTGTCAATATCCTGGTTTTGTTTTTTAGTCTAAATCTTAAGAAGCAGGCCAATTATCATAAATTCAGGAAAACTTATTTGGTCCTTTTCTCATTTGCCTTATTGACTTTTACCTTTTCAAACAATTTTCACCTTGATTAAAATGGATGCTAACTACCTTGAAAAAATAGTAGCCTATTATCGGGATTCGGAAATTTCTTATTCCCAAGGTTGGGACCTAAAACACAGCCTGGCGATACATGCTGGTTATTTTGATAAAGGGAATACCAATTTCAGAAAGGCCCTTAAGCGATTGAATGAAATTGCAGCAGAACATGCCCAAATAAAAGAAAGTGATTATGTTTTAGATGCTGGATGCGGTGTAGGCGGAAGTTCCATTTTTTTAGCCAGGAATTACAATTGCAAGGTCCTGGGCATAACATTATCTGAAACACAGATAAATTCAGCCACTAAGAATGCCTTGAAATATGGAGTTGATGGAAAAGTAAAATTTCAAAACAAAGATTATACAAGAACAGGATTGGAACCAAACAGCTTCGATGTTGTCTGGGCCATTGAAAGTGTTTGTCATAGCGTAAATAAGCTTGATTTTATCCGGGAAGCTTTTCGGTTGTTAAAACCGAATGGAAGGCTAATAGTGATCGATTATTGTCAGGGAAGAAATCCTAAAACCGAAAAGGAAAAAGAGGATTATACTTATTTTTTAAATTCCGTTGCCTGCGAAAATTTGGAAAAACCGTTAATATTTAAAGATTATTTGGAATTTGTTGGTTTTAAAAAAATAATAGCAAATGATTCTACTATAAACTTTTTACCAAATACAAAAAGATTAGAAGTTCTGGGGACACTTTCTGTCTGGATGAATTCTGTACTTAAAATTTTAAAAATAAAAAGAACAGATGCCCGTTCACAGGGAGGGAAAGCTGCTTTATTAACAAGCCAGTTTGCTAAAAATGGAATGTTGAAATATTATATATTCTCGGCTAAGAAGCTCTGATTACTATTTTATCTCAGAAAGAAGCTGACTTGTTTTTCCTGTTGGTTTCATTTGAAGCCGGTCCAAAATAGAATTTACTTCTTTCTTAATTGATTCATTTTCAGTTTTCAATTCGCTTATTTTTTGATTTTGTATGGTCATCAAGCTATCCAATTCTTTTATTGCCTCTAATAAGATTGGGGTCAATCTCGAATAATCCACCGATTTATATCCGTTTTTATCTGTTGTGACCAATTGAGGATAAACGGGTTCTAGTTCTTGAGCAATAAATCCAATCTGTTGTTTTTCCGAAAATGAAAGCTCAGGAAATTCTTCTACCCTCCAGTGATGGTAAACACCTCGAATGCTTTTTATACCAGACAAAGCACTACTAATGGTTATAATATTTTTTTTATATCTTTTGTCAGAACTGGTATTATATTTTTTAGCTAAAACCATTCCATTAACCTGAAGTTTCTCAGTACCTCCAAGATCAGAATTGGGATTCGCAAACCCAATCCCAACATTTTTGCCTGGAGTTACGGTTTCATCCACACAACTTATATGGGTATCTCCAGTAAGGGAGTTCAAAACAAATGCATAATTTGAACTGAGATCCTGAACAACAAAGCTACCCCTACCTAAAGGATGGCTTGCTCCAGTAGAAGCAATTGTATATGTAGACCCTCCGGAACTTGTATTTGCAATATTAATTGATGTTCCCCATGTGTTTGCACTGGTAAGGTTCATATGGGCAACCCTAGCAGTATTGGTACCTGTAGGATTTAAAGTTAAGCTAGTCACATTATTTTCTCTAAACTCAATTATGCTTCCCGTAGGCCGGTTTAAATAAAGATTTTTATCTGTAGAGTTACTTAACATATTATAAGTTCCATCAGATATTGTTCCATTTAATGTAATACCAGCAGAAGCACTTGAAAAAACATCTCCAATATGAACAGCCTGGGTACCTGTACCTGCTACTGTTAAGTTTGCTAATGGCGCAATACCAATTCCAACATTTCCATTATTTTTTATAACCACATAATTGGCAGGATCTGCTCCGACTCCAATATTGTTATATGTTACCGGACTAAAATACAGATCATGAGTGAATTCAAATTTATTTTTCAAATCACTATAACCTGTTACAAGTGCCATAGCTACTAAAGCATTTGTATTATTAATTGTAATTCCGCCTGGGTTGGCAGCATTAACATTCAAAAGACTTGTGCCTGTCTGTGCACCAATGAAAACACTGCTGCCATTGTCCTTTAATATACCAGTTCCCAAATCTGAGGCTGAAGTCCATCTGGCAACACTGTTCAATGTACCCGCACCAGTAACAGGTGTGCCCGCTACAGCTTTGTTCACCATTAAACTAACCCAATTGGTTCCTGTCCAATAGAAAATTGAATCTTTATCTGTATCATAAAACATCAAACCTGATTCAGTGTCTGTTAATGGGTTAAATGCTGGCCTATCAACCGTTTTTAACCTTGGAATGAATAAGCCCTGCGAAAAACCAGTTGTAGTCTTTATATCTAAAGCAGCCTTTGGACTTGGGGATGAAGTATTTACACCTGCTGAACTCTGGGCTAAACTGACATTTATGCCAATAAAGACCAAAGCCAATAATAAAAATGATTTTTGCACCATAATAAAATTATCGAAAGATAAATTTAATACAAAATAATCTAAAACAGTAACCTTCCTTTGTTTTACTCAATGAGGTTTAAAAGCCTGTTCCAGCGTATTTTAGTAAGCATATTGCCGTCTTTATCAAGTGACATCCAGATCAGAAGTGCTTTTCCGACAACGTGATCTTCAGGTACAAATCCCCAAAACCTTGAATCAAGAGAATTATGTCGGTTATCGCCCATCATAAAGTAATAATTCTGGCCGAAAGTGTACGTTTCTGCTACAATCCCGTCTATGACCAGTTTGCCATTTTCAACTTTAACGCTGTTATGGCCTTCATATCTTGCTATGGTTGTTTCATAAATCAACACATTTTCAGGGGTCAGGTTTATAGTTGCTCCTTTCTTTGGCACCCATAAAGGTCCAAAAAAGTCTGCATTCCAGTCAAACTTTGAATTATTTGGAAATGTCTGAGGATCAGGAACTCCTTGCTGATGCTTGTCCATGATGACCTGGTTGATAAAGGGCATCTCCTTTAGTTTTGCGGCAGTTGCAGGAGATGTATGAACCATATAGCCTTGCGGGATCCTGTAAAAATCAGTTATGTCGTGAGACCTGAAAATCCTGTCATTCAAATTTTCATTTGTTAACAATACATACTGGTATTGCAATTTTTCTGGGTTATCTGCAGGTTTTCCGTTTATAAATACCTGTGTATCTTTAACCTGGATGCTGTCCCCACCAACGGCAATGCACCTTTTTATATAATTGGTTTTTAAATCTGTAGGATATCCTTCCTCAGCTGGCCAGTTAAAAACCACAACATCATTGTTTTTGATATGGGTAAATCCTGGGATCCTGAAACTTGGCAGCTGGATTGCATCAGAATATGATGGTATATCTGTACCCCAAATTTTTTGATGTGTAAGTGGGGCCTGTAAAGGGGTTTTTGGTGTTCGTGGACCGTAATGAAACTTGCTGACAAACAAAAAATCTCCTACCAGCAAGGATTTCTCCATGGAAGGTGTGGGAATAGTATAAGCTTCTATCAAAAGCCACCTGATAAAAGTAGCAGCAATAACAGCAAACAAGATGGCATCAAACCATTCTTTGAAAAAACCCTTTTGAGGGGCGTTTGGGTCTTTGGGCCTTCCTATAAAAATTACCCTTAACCAATATAAAATCCTGTTTAAAATCTGTTTGCCTGTCATTATTTGTGAATATTAAAATCCTAACATGTCATTCATTCCGAAAAATCCTCTTTTTCCCTGTATAAATTCAGCTGCAAGTACTGCCCCGGTGGCAAATCCTTCCCGGCTGTAAGCAGTATGTTTTAACTCAATACTGTCTATCGGGGAATGATATAAAACGGTATGTGTACCTGGAATTGCTGCAATTCTTTTGTCTACAATCCTTAGGTTCTCCTTTTCGCTATTTTGGTTCAAGACCCACTTTTTCTTTCTGCTCAAATTTTCAAGAATACCTTCCGCGGCCGTAATTGCAGTTCCACTTGGCGCATCTTTTTTATATATATGATGTATTTCTTCAAGTTCCACATCGTATTCATCAAAGCCATTCAACATTTTGGCCATGATCTTATTGAAATGAAAAAAAAGGTTTACCCCCACACTGTAATTTGAAGCATAAAAAAATGATGCATCGTTTTTTTGTACCAGGGCTTCTACTTCTGGTTTACGCTCCAGCCATCCTGTAGTACCTGACACAACGGGAATTTTGCGTTCAAGGCAAAGTTTAATATTATCAAATGCGGCATCAGGCTGGGTAAATTCAATTGCAACATCAACTGCACCTGGTATAAGTTCTTTTAAAATATAACTGTTCTCTACATCAATTTTATGAACAATTTCATGCCTACGGGAATTTGCTATTTTTTCAATTTCTTTGCCCATTTTGCCATAACCTAAAAGAACTATTTTCATAATTGAGTTATTTATTTTGAACAAAAATTAAAAGTGAGTGTAAGACCAGCTGTAGGTGTAGATGATCCTTTAACCATCTTTATAGTAGGATCTATTTTCATTGTAAGCTTATCGTTTACTTCAAATTCCCGCAAATGGGCAAATACAGCGGCATCTACAATATTAAGCGCATATGTTAGTGCCGAAAGAATAAAATAAAAATCCCTGTCTCTTCTATAACTGTCTCTCAAATTCTTTAGGCCCACATCATCATAAGACCTTACATTTTTATCATGATTAGGATCATTTGCATCATATTGATCATATATCAACTTAGAAGTTGGGTGGCCATAAGAAGTGTCTATTTTATTATTTTCTCTTGTAATCAAATCATTTTTGAAATGCGAATAATTGACGTTGTTATCATGAATCATGATAACAAAAAATATTCC
>JANYCH010000033.1 GCA_025360395.1 Cytophagales bacterium
CCTATGCGAGCCGGGATTCAAAAGGAAGAAAAATAAACGATCCCTATCCGACAGATTTTGCAGCAAGTGGATTTGATTTAGATGCTGTAGGAGTTATACATCAGGCAGATTTACTGGGATTAAAGGATGAGAAAAGCAACACTGGTTTAAGTTTTTACCCAAATCCTGCAACTGATTTTATTTCTTTCAGACAACATGGAGAATCAATCTCTAGTATTCAGATTTTGAATTTAGAAGGGATTAAAATAAAGGAAAGCAATAAAAACTTTGAAATAATAGATGTTTCGAGCCTGTCTGCCGGTATTTACCTTGTAGAAATATACCAGGGCAATTCCAAATACATTGAAAGATTAACGATTGCAAATTGAAAAGATTTAAAGATATGGGTTACCGGCTTATTCTCTTCTTTTTGTTGGGCATTTGCTTATTGTCCTGCAAAAGTGATAAACCGGTTATTCAGCCGGAAAGTAATCAGGTTCACCTAAACTCATCTTCAAATGTGATCGTGGTAAATGAAGGCATATTCCCTTTTGGTAATGCTTCTGTATCCTTTTTAGATGGCAAAACAGGGCAGGTAAATGCAGATATTTTTAAATCAGTTAATAACCGTGATTTGGGAGATGTAGCCCAATCTGCCTTAACAATAAATGGCAGGTTGTATGTTGTGGTAAATAATTCTAAAAAGATAGAAGTTCTCGATAAAAACAATTTCCTGTCACTTGGTACCATAACTGGTTTATCAACTCCGAGATATATGGTTGGTGTGGGTAATTCTAAAGCTTATGTGAGCGATATTTATTCAAATCAAATAAGCGTTGTCGATCTTAATACTTTGCAGATTACCAAAACGATAAGCTGTCCAGGCTGGACGGAGCAAATGATTTATCACCTTGGTAAGGTGTATGTTACAAATTATTGGAAGTCATATTTGTATGAAATTGATCCACTAAGGGACATAATCAGCGATAGTATATTTATTGGGCAAGGAGCACAAAGTATAGTGGCCGACAAAAAGGACAGGTTAATTATTGCCTGTGGTGGTTATAAAATCCCTCAATCAGATACCAAAATTGTGATGCTAAATCTTAATACTAAAAAGCCAGATCGTATAATTCCTGTCTCTGTTAATTATCCGTCTTCGCTGGCCATAAATGCAAACCGGGATTCAGTGTATTTTCTTAACACTAATGTTTACAAAATTTCCATTGACGATTTAACTATTGGTTCACCGTTTATCTCAGCACAAAACCGCCAGTATTACGGCTTAGGTTTGGATGTTCGCTCCAATCAAATTTTTGTAGCTGATGCAATTGACTATGTGCAGAAGGGAAAGGTATATGTGTACTCTTCAGGTGGAAATGAGGTTACCAACTTTGATGTAGGGATAAATCCGAGTGGATTTTGCTTCTATTAAAAAACCACTAATTCTAATACGATTGAATAAAAAGCCTTAATTAGGTATAACTCTGAATTTACATATTGAAAAGCTTTAATTATCTGGCAATTAGTACGATGGCATGCTATTTGAATTATATAGGAGCAACTTAAGGTTGTTTCAATTCAGCTCAGATACCCATGAATAAAAATTTAAAACCTTTTCTAGCCATTACTAAATGGTTGACAATATTTCTTATCACTTTTCTTATTGCTGGTTCAGCTTCTGCCCAGTACACGAGGCAAACTGTTCATAGCTTCCCTTCAAAATTTGGCCCTAATGCATATGTAGGATATGTGTTATATCTCCCTAGAGGTTATGATGCAAATCCATCCAGAAAATATCCCGTTTTGTTTTTTTTACATGGATCGGGAGAAAAGTCTTATATGGCAACTGATTCAAGCCAGATTGGATTGATCAAAACACATGGACCACCCAAACTTATTGAATACGGAAAAAGCTTTCCTTTTATAGTCATTTCTCCGCAATGCCCGTTCAGCGATTGGGAAACTCCAACAGAAGATAACTATGTAACAAATGTTAGCAGGCCAGGTGAATTTGTTGATGAGATTGTGGAAAAAATGAAAACCCTTTACAGGATTGATACAGATAGTATGTACCTGACCGGTTTAAGCATGGGTGCTGCTGCTACTAACTCTTATATTATGCTTCATGGTGATAAAATTGCTGCTGCTATTCCTATATCAGGTTGGGTCGATGATCGCACCAATGCTTGCAATGTTGCTAAGAACAATGTTGGAGTTTGGGCATTTAATAATGATGAGGACCCTAAATCACTGGCTCTTCCTGATTTTGTAAGAGAGATAAATAAATGTACCCCCGCTCCTTCAGAAGAAGCAAAATCTACTGTATATGTAAGCAAGGAACACGATGCCTGGACAAAAACATATGACAATACAGGCCCTGGAATTGCTCCTGACAATATTTATAGCTGGCTTTTAAGACACTCTAAAAAGCCTGCTGTTATTACTGCTACTGAAAATTTAGAATATAATTTTACCTCAACTTTCAGCATATATCCCACACCTGCAAAAGATGATGTGACAATCCGGTTCTCCAACCAAACTACTGAAAATGTTATTGTTCAGTTATTCAGCAATTCAACAGAAGTAATGCGGAACCACATATCAGTTGTATATGGTATGAATGAATTAAAACTGAACGTTGGAAATTTACAGGACGGTTTATACCTGATAAGTGTTACAGGAGCAAATAAAAAACAAACCGGAAAACTGCTCATTTCAAGATAAAACTCAAGTAAATCACCATCCGACTTAGCCGGTGGTGATTTACATTAAACCCTGGATAATTTCATCTTCAGAAACCCCGTCTGCTTCAGCCCGGAAATTTCTCACGATCCGGTGTCTTAAAACAGGTTTAGCTATTGCCTGAACATCAGCAATATCCGGTGAATATTTCTGGTTAAGCAAAGCGTTGCATTTGGCACCTAAAATTAAATATTGAGCCGCCCTAGGGCCAGCGCCCCATTCAAGATATTCTGTGGTTTGTTTTACGGCCAATTCTGATCCGGGGCGTGTTTTATGCACCAGTTTCACAGCATATTCAATCACATTGTCAGCTACAGGTACCTTTCTTACAATGTCCTGGAACATTTGGATCTGACTAGCATTCAAAATATGATTAACATCAAATTTTAAACCGGATGTTGTGCTCTTAACTATGTTTACTTCTTCAGAAAAACTTGGGTAGTCTAGTTTTATATTAAACATAAACCTGTCCAGCTGCGCTTCAGGCAGAGGATAGGTACCTTCCTGTTCAATTGGGTTTTGAGTAGCCAAAACAAAAAATGGCTGAGGCAGTTTATAATGTTTTCCACCCACAGTCACAGAATGTTCCTGCATAGCTTCTAACAAGGCCGATTGGGTTTTAGGAGGAGTTCGGTTTATTTCATCTGCCAAAATAATATTGGCAAATATTGGTCCGTTTATGAATTTAAACTCTCGGTTACTATCCAGCGTTTCCGACCCTACAATGTCAGAGGGCATTAAATCTGGTGTGAATTGAATCCTTTTAAAATCCAGGTTCAAGGCCTGAGAAACGGTATTAATCAACAGGGTTTTTGCCAAACCTGGTACACCAACCAGTAAAGAATGTCCTTTGCAAAAGATTGACATGAGCACAAGGTTCACCACCTCATCCTGGCCAACTATTACTTTATGAATTTCTGTTTTTAACTTTTTGAAAGATTCGTGCAGCGCATCAGCTACTTCTACTTCGTTGTTCATTTATAATATTGCTGGATAGACAAATATATAGATTATCAGAAATAATTGGCTTTAGATGAAATGTTAATTGAATTTTTAATGAAAACAAACCAGCAATCTTCCAAATATCTCGCATGGACATAAATCCAGGCTGTAAATTATACTCTAATTTCTTTTTAAACTTTTAGAGTAAGACAATGTAAGACAAATCGGTTGTTTTAGATTGTAAATTAATCACATAAGAGGGCAACAAAATCAAGTAATATTATTTGGTTATATTTTTTAAAACATGGGAACTCGTTTCCATGCCTTTTTTTTTATGTGCCATTTTCATTTCTTTGTTAAAATCATTTTATGAAAAAGCCCTGTTATTTTTTAATTGGAATTTTGCTGTTGTCTGCCTGTATTAAATCTCCTGAATCTGAAGGAACACAAACCAAAGAATTCGACAAAGCAGAAACTAGGGACAGTACAAATTCAAAATGGGGTTCATCCGTAACATTAAAATTAAAAAATCCTGCATTCGACTCTCTTGCTTTGTTAATTTCCGGTAAACCTGGTCATGGATATAGCTCAATTCGTGAAGCGAATTTCTGGAAAGTGTATGCAAACTCAATGGATAGCACTTTAAGAATTGTGAATGATAAGAGGTTAGGTTTGATGCGGGACTGGGCAAAGAAAGAATATGATGATAAAGCTCAGAAATCTGATACTCTATTTTATCCTTTTTCAGGTCCGGATTTTCTAAATGCGTATACTTTGTTTCCTAATACAAGAACCTATTTCCTCATAGCTCTTGAACCAATAGGCTTATTGCCTGAATTAGATCCCAAGCAGCCTGCTAAAACTGAAAAGTTTTTTAATAATCTTAAGCTTTCACTTGATGACGTTTATAAAAAGAGCTATTTCATTACAAAAAGAATGAATGTGCATTTAGGTGGAGCTGTTTATGGCACATTACCCCTTATTACTGTTTTCCTTAAACAAACAGATCATACAATTTCAAATATTAAATCTGTAAAGTTAGATTCAACAGGCAAGGTGATAGATGCACCCTATTCTGAGTTGTCTAAATCTGCTAAAAGACCGAGAGGGGTAAAAATAGAATTTTTTAAAAATGGCGATACCACTTTACGGCAGCTCTATTATTTCTCCGCTGATCTCGGAGACGGTGCTTTAACAGAAAAATTCAGGTTCAGGAAATTTTTGGATAAAATGGACCATTTCAATGCTTATGCTAAATCGGCTTCTTATTTAATGCATTATGAAGAATTTGCCGTTATCAGAAACCAGATTCTTAATAAGGCCAACCTCCTTTTACAAGACGATACTGGAATTGCACTTCGTTATGTAAAAAAGGAGGATTGGAATATTTTTCTCTACGGTACTTATGTGCCGCCTGTTAAAGATTTCTCTAAATATCTTTATCAGAAAGATTTAACCGAAGCTTATAAAAAGGATTCTGTCAATGTTAAAGAATTGCCTTTTGAATTAGGCTACCATTGGGGAAGTAAGAAAAATAACCTGATGTTGTTTGTAAGGAAATAATAAAAAAAATAGGAAGCTATAGCTTCCTATTTGTCAAATTTTGATGGAGTAATATTATTTAGCACAGGTATCAATAAAATGAAAACTCTGTGTTTGATTTTTTTTGCTGATTGATTTGATCGTTTTTCTGGTGGTTTAACTTTTTGTCTGTTTCAACGGCATAAGAATGATATTTATCATGTCTTTCACTTTCTACCTTATTTTTATGCTGGGTGTCAATTTTTGCAAAGTCTGTTTTGTTGACTTCGTGATTAGTTTCTTGAACACGGCTGGTACTTACCTGGGTATAACTTGCATGAGAACATGAGCTTAACAATACAATTGCAATTGCGAAAGTGAGTAAGTTCTTCATATTATTTCTTAATTATTATACTACTTCTTACGCATAAAGTACATGCTAGTTTTAATTTCGTTTTAATATTACATAGGATAATGTAAGTATTGTTCTAGAGGTTACGACATAATGTTATTAAGTAATTAATAATGAGACGATTATCTAATTATAAAATCTAATAGTATTACATTAGTTATTTTGTAGTTAAGGTGTTTTCTAATATACCAATTTGCAATGATCAGATATCGCTATTTGGGAACCCCATTTAAATATATGATTGTGCGCAATAAGTTAAGGGATAATTGAAATCACAATTCCTTTCAATATGGAATTTCTTTCTCGTGCGGGTCTTTTCCTGGATTTCCTAAAGCCTGAGTTAGCTTAATTTCTAATTCCGGGGTAATAAGGTGTTCGATTGTTTCAGAATCATCGTGAACATGGTCTGGAGGAAGGCGGAGATATTTTGTTAAATACATCTCCCATAATCTATGTAGCCTTGTAATTCTTTTGCCTTTTTCGAGGCCATCTTTTGTAAAATAATATAAACTTTTGTTATAAATCAGGAAACGGTCACTTACCAGGTTATCTGTTGTTTTTACCAACTTGCCAGGTCTTAAAACCTCCAGGCTTTTCAAATCTTCCATCGAATAACCTTTGGTGAATATCAGGTCGGTTTCAGCTTTTTTATACAAAGCTTTCAAAAGGTTTTCTTCTGAGATTTGTTTTCTGTTTCTCTTTTGAATAAGCCACTTGTGCATAATACCTTTATTTGGAGCCAGGAAAAATGAAATAATCGCTATAACAGAAAGCACTAAAACCATCCAGGGGCCAGTAGCCATTCCCGGGGCAGCATAAGAAATAAAAGCACCAGATATCCCTGAAAAGGCTGAAAATATGCCAGCCAAAGCAAGCATTACCTTTAAATTGTTTGACCAGTACCGAGCCGCTGCTGAAGGAGTTATCAACATAGCGGCCATTAAAACAACACCTACAGCTTGTATACCCACCACTACCGCCATAACAGTGAGCGATGAAAGAAGTGTTTCAAGAAATTTGACAGGTAAACCAGAAGTTTTTGCAAAGTTTTTATCGAAGGACACAAGCGTCAGTTCTTTGAAAAAAACATATACCAGTATGATTAATACAACACTAAAAAAACCAAAAACCATCACATCTTCTCCAACAAGTGAAGCTGCTTTACCAAAAAGAAACTTGTCAAGGCCTGTCTGGTTGGCCATATCAGTATGTTGAATGGCTGTTAGCAGAAAAATTCCTACGCCAAAAAATACTGACAGTACAATAGCCAATGCAGCATCTTCTTTTAATTTGGAATTTTTTATAATATAATCTACCGCAACAATAGAAATCCACCCGGTTATAAATGCGCCGGTTAGTAACACCATTGGGTTTTTAGTATTGAAAATGAGGAATGCCAAACAAATTCCCGGGAGGATTGAATGTGCTATTACATCTCCGGATAATGTCCGTTTTCTCAAAAAACTAAAACCTCCGACTAAAGCGGAACTTACAGCCAACAATACTGTTCCTGCTGTAACAAAACGGATGTTTGCGTCATTAAAGCTAAAAAATTCAAGTATTTTATCCATACCTAATATTAAAATACTTCTCCAAGGTTAAAGAAAAAACCACTTTCACCTTTTATGCCAACAGAATAATCTATTGAAATATTCGTATTTGTATGTTTGTTCACTTTAATCCTTACGCCAACTCCTGCTGCAGGATACAGTTTATCAAATTTTTTGGTATACCAGTTATTAATTGTTTGAACATTGGAAAAAACCACTCCTCCTAATAGCCTGTTTTTGGTAACATTAAAGCGGTATTCGGTTTCAAATGCCATTAAGTCATTACTTCTGAACCTCCCCTGAATATAACCCCTTCCCTGGTTATCATAAGTATCCCAGGCAGAACTTGGTAAATCCAGGTAGGGGACATTATTTCCCAAAGTAAACCAGTTATAACTCCAAAATGCCAGTATGTTATGCGAATTTTTAGGAAACTCTACATATTTTCTAGCATCTACAAGTAACTGTTGCCAATTATTATCGCTACCTATTGCCTTAAAGTTGTTCCTGTAACTAACATTGGCATAGTGAGAGCCAGCAATTGGGTTATTTAAATTGTTTCTGGTATCATATAAGGCACTCAACACCAAACCTGAAGAGACAGAAGTTTTGGACGGTCCGTACAAATCGAAATCAGATAAGGTAGGTGCAGGCCCTTCAGTAATATTATAATGGTAGTCAACATTATATCCTCCTCCTAAGTAATAGTCACCTATAAGTTTTCTGTAAACTAACTGATAGAAACGCAGATATGAGTATTCTATCAGTTCCTTGTTTTCTTTTTCAGTATTTGAGCCAAGCCCATAAGTAAAGGAAGGGTATTTTAAATACCGCCAGTCCCCAACAAAATTTAAAAGTTTTTTATTAGACCAGATATTCGATTTTAAAGATAACAAAATCTGTTTATTGAGGGTAACAATTCCAACGAGGGTTACTACCGAAAGATTTGTACTTTCTGAGCTCCCAATATTGAAAGCACCATTTAATATTCCACCTGCAGCCCAACTAGTATGAGGTGCATAATTTAAGGAAGGAAGAAAAGAAAGTGGTTTTGAGTTTGCTGAATCTTTATTTCCGATACGCCTTCCTACAATATCAGATGCTACATCAAAAACATCAACTTTTGGGAAAGTTTTAATAGAATCTGATACAGGAGTATTTGTGCTATCAGCCTGTTGGCAATGGCCCATTAAAATCCTACCAAAATACAAAACAAGGAATGCCGCTTTCTTAATATTTCCCATTGCCAGACAATGGCAATTTAGGAAATTATTCCACCTGTGAAGGTTTTATGGTAGATATTTCAGTCCTAGTTCCTACCTATTTAGATGCAACAGGAGGTTTGCCGCCTTCCGGTACAAATATTAAAGCCGCAGAATTCATACAATAACGTTTGCCAGTAGGATTTGGCCCATCGTCAAATACATGGCCTAAATGAGATCCGCTTTTGCTGTCTACTACCTCAATTCTTTGCATACCACCATCATTGTCAACTACAATCCTAACCGCATCTGGGTTTATCGGAGCATAAAAACTTGGCCATCCGGTCCCTGAATCAAATTTTGTTTCTGAACTGAACAAAGGTTGCAACGTTGCTGCAGAGTAATATGTTCCCTTTTTGAACAAATGATCATACTTACCGGTATTTGGGCGTTCAGTTCCTTTTTCCCTTAAAACATAGTATTGCTCATCAGTGAGTTTCTTTTTCCATTCAGCTTCAGAAAGTTTCATTGGAAAATCATTTTTATTTTTGACCTGGGGCGGATCCGGGAATTTGCTTTTATCTGCCTGTGCACAAGCTGAACTTACAAAAAGAGTTGAGAATAAAATGATAAAGCTGGTTTTCATCTTAATAATTTTAAATAATATATGGAGTCATAACAAAACCGGATTGAGTTTGATTCAAACATATTAGGCTTATTCAGTTATAAATATTCTTTATGTTTTGTATAGCAACTTCTAAAATAAGTTTTTCTCTTTTTCCATCTTCATGACACTATCATAAGTGTTATCTGAGGAAATTGGAAAAACTGCACAAGACTTAAGGAAAAAAAATTCAACCTTTTAGTTTGATGCACTGTATGTTCATTATTGGAAATTAAACTCAAAAAGGTTTTGACTAGAATGGCAAAATAAAATAATCAAGACCCCTTTTTCTCTAAAACAATAGTTTCTTTATAGGCCTGTATAATTTTATCAAGGTGACTGTTCCAGTCTTTAAATTCGCGTTTATCAAGCAGCAATGTGTTAATATATAATTCAAATGTGTACACCAACCTGTTGCCTTCCAGTTTGTAATTGATCTGATAGCCATATTCTTTTCCGTTAAAAAACACTGAAGCTGGTAGTTTGCCTGGTTTATATCCTGCTGGTATTTCCAAAGAATACACATGTTTATCATAAAAAGTATGCTCGAATTCTCTTGATATATTTCTGTCTGTTGTATCAATTTTATATGAAAGATAGTCTCTGTCAAGGTTTAGGTTCAAGTACCAATTACCGTCAATTAATCTTGCATAATCTTTCAATTCCATTTTGGCAGTAATGAAAAGTGGCTTCTCCCTTTGTTCTGCGTCACTGTACGTAATACCGCTGATTTTACATTTATTGCTTCCCCTGGAAAGCATGTTCTCAAACATTTCATCTTTTTCGTGGCTTTTAACCAGCAATAACCTTTCAATGAAATAATATTTATTGTAGCCCTCCAGTTTCATGGAAATATTCCCGGCCATCCCATCATTATTTAAGGTAATATAGGTTGAATCCAGCCTCGAATTTTTTGTATAGGGTATAACCGGCACTTTTACGACCTGGAATGAATCCGGCGAGATTGAAATAAGGGCTTCTTTACCCTGAATAAACCCGCTTGGATAACCATAGGGCAAATACCTGGCGGTGGCATCCAGAAATTTCCATGTATTTTTCAGGTAAACTGAAGCAATCATATGATTGTCTGCATTGGGTGCTGGAAGTTCGGCATAGCTATATGGCAAATCCCTTGTTCCGATCCAGCAAACGTATGCGGGAATACCGGCCTGTTTGTACATAAAAGTTAATATACTGGCCATATCCTTGCAATCGCCATATCTCTTTCTGAAGATATCGTTGGCTTGCCGTGGTACAAAGCCTCCAAGTCCGTCTTCAAAAGCTATGTATTTCATATTGTCTTGTACCCAGTAGTAAATATTTCTCGCAAGGTCTTCCCGGTCAGGGGATTTCTGCTTTAATGAATCAACTAATTTTGTCAAAGCCTGGTCGGGCTTGCCCGCATTCAGGTCCTTTAGAAAAGCATAATTATGTGCATATAGTTCTTTGGCTGTATTTAGTCCTGATACCCAACCTTTGGTTTCCGTTTTATATTCTTTGATCAAAGGGAATAAATGAGGCAGATTGTATTGTATTGAGGGTGAATTGCTATGGCCTTTCCATTCCTTCACATCCTTAACCAGCCAGGTTTTAGAAAACTTTCCTTTGCTAATTTCTTCGGTATAAGTCTTTTGAATTGTGTCTCCAAAAAACCGGACATAAGGTTTTACCTTATCAGAATGGTTAATAGTAAATGAAGATTTTATTAACGGAACACTTTCCTGGAAATGAAAAGGAAACTGGATATTTGGATCCAGGCTGTTATAAGTGTATTTCAATTCGAGGATGGCCCCTTTCTGCACTCCTGGAAAAACAAAATGCCTGTATTTGACGTCATCAAAAAAGAACATGTTGGAGATTCTGTTTTTGTCTTCCCAGTTTGTGACCTTGAGTTTTTTATACGACCGCCCGTTTGGGACATAAGTGCAGGCTTCAAAACTGGCAAGCTCAAAAAATCCCGGAACGTAGGTTACTGTCCTTTCTGCTAAACCGAAAGCTTTCTCTTCTAAAATCAGATATTGGATAGTATGACTTCGGGTAGCTGTTAGCTTATCGCCGGCAACATCAAGGTTCAGGATTTCTTCATTGAGCATAACAGCCGATGCTTCAGGAAATCTTTGTCTTATCTCCGTTATGTTAAGTTTAGGTTGGGAAAAGGTGATTGAGGTAAAAGAAAGAAGAATGATGAAAATGAAATTGCGCATTTGGCTAATTGATTGCCAGCAAAATAACAAAATTTACCTGCAAGAAGTTGGTAGGATAAAATTATAATGTTCCATGGAAATGGCCTGGTATATTAAAATCAGGTTTGTTTTCAAAGATCCCGAATACTGCAGATCCGGATCCGCTCATGGAAGCATAGAAAGCCCCTTTTTCATACAAAAGGTTTTTGATTGTTCCCAAAACCGGATGAAGGTGAAATATTGTATCTTCAAATTGATTGTGAAGTTGTTCTTTCCATAAACCAGTCGCAGGAAGCACTTTCTTTATATCTTCAGTATAAGGTTTTGGATTTATACCTGCAAATGCCTGTTTTGATGATACATTAATATCGGGACAAACAATCACAATGTATTTACCTTTTAAACTGAGATCCGCTGATTCAAGAACTTCCCCTCTTGATTTTGCAATTGCAGAAACATTTTCAATAAAAAATGCACAATCACTCCCAATTTGTGCTGCATAATCTTTAAGCTGTCCTGCGCTTAAACCAAGGTTAAAAATGGAATCCAGGCATTTCAAGGTAAATGCTGCATCAGATGAACCTCCACCCAATCCCGCACCCATCGGAATTATTTTATGCAAATGAATCCTTACCGGACCAATCTTATAATTTGCTTCTAATAATTTATAACCTTTTACGCAAAGGTTTTCCTCGATCGTACCGGGAACCGGGATACCCGTCTGTATAAATTCAAAGGCTTCTGAAGGAACTATTTCGAGGATATCGCACCAGTTAACCGGATAAAAGCAACTTAGCAGATCATGATAACCATCTTGCCGCTTTCCGGTAATGTACAGGCCCAGGTTGATTTTTATGTTTGGAAAAACGATCATATTTTCTCCTTATGAGGAAGGGAGAATGGTTAATAGGATTCCTGAATGGTAGGAAAACTTTTTGCCTTTACATCAATTATATAATTTTTGACTGCATCAGAAATGACAGTATTTAATTCTGCATATCTTCTCAAAAACCTTGGATTAAATTCGGTACTTATTCCCAGCATATCGTGGCTAACCAAAACCTGGCCATCCAGAAATGGCCCTGCTCCAATTCCAATTACAGGGATTGAAACAGCTTCAGCCACGATTTTGCCTAATTCTGCAGGTATTTTTTCTAAAACCAAACCAAAGCAACCAATTTGTTCAAGCATCAAAGCATCTTCTACCAGTTTATCAGCTTCGTGCTTTTCCTGTGCCCGAACTGCATAGGTCCCAAATTTATAAATAGACTGAGGAATAAGCCCCAAATGTCCCATTACAGGAACCCCGGCACTTAAAATCCTGATGATAGACTCCTTTACTTCAAGGCCACCTTCAAGCTTAATTGCATGTGCCCCGGATTCTTTCATGATCCTTATAGCAGAACGTAAAGCTTCAGAAGAATTTCCCTGGTAAGATCCAAATGGCATGTCAACAATGATCAAAGCTCTCTCAACAGCCCTTACAACAGATGAGGCATGGTAAATCATCTGGTCCAAAGTTATTGGTAACGTTGTTTCATGTCCTGCCATCACATTTGAAGCAGAATCCCCAACCAACAAAACATCTACTCCGGCAGCGTCAAGGATCTTGGCCATTGAAAAATCGTAGGCAGTCAGCATGGAGATTTTTTCTCCCCTGCTTTTCATTTCCCGTAACTGATGAGTGGTAACCTTTTTAATATGAGATGAATGTGAACTCATTATGCTAATTAAACATGAATTAATCCTGTTTGGCCAGATCGTCTGGCTTTCACATCCCAAAGTAAAATAAAATCTTGATACTAAATCTGTAAACTATCAGGGAAACAGTATATTTGCAATGAAACATCTTTTTTATCTTATCGAAAGCGATAGTTTACATACTTATCAAAATACTTCCTCAGGGACAAACTTTATCGCCCTCCTTCTTGAAGCCTCATTAAAACCTAAGCCAGCAAGCCATGTTTTTTGACATAATGCTTATTGTGGCCTTAGTGATGCTGAACGGTTTTTTTGTTGCAGCAGAGTTTGCAATGGTTAAAGTCCGCCATTCACAAATAGAAATACTGGTACGTGAGGGGAGCAGTTCTGCAAAAATGGCGACTCATATTCTTTCGCATCTCAACACTTATTTATCTGCGACCCAGTTAGGTATTACGCTTGCCAGTTTGGCTTTGGGTTGGTTTGGTGAAGAAACAGTCACAACTCTGATCTTACCTGCCTTTAATTATTTCAATTTCAATATTAGTTTAGAAACCATCCATAAAATTTCTTTAGGTGTATCCTTCCTGCTTGTTACCTTTTTACATATAGTTTTTGGAGAAGTTGCTCCTAAAGCTTTTGGGATAAAAATGGCGGAAGAAGTGATCATGTTCACGGCCCATCCTTTGAGGATATTCTATCTGGTTTTCAGACCTTTTATCTTTATTCTCAACGGATCTGCCAACCTTTTATTAAAGCTTTTTGGTATTGACCCAAATGAAATAGAAGAAGGACATAGTGCTGAAGAATTAAAAATGCTCATTAAGCAGGGAGCTGAGGAAGGTACCATACCAACCACACAGCAGGAATTAATCGAGAATGTATTCAATTTTAATGATTTATCAGCCAGGCAAATACAGGTTTCAAGGACTAAAATTGTTGCACTGGAAGTAAGCAGCCCTGATGCTGATGTTATTAAAAAGGTTATTTCTGAGGGATATTCAAGAATGCCTGTTTACAAAGAAACCCTTGATGATATTGTGGGAATTGTTCATACAAAAGACATTATCCCTATGGTGAACGATAGAAAACCTATCATTTTAAGGGATATTTTGAGGCCGGCATATTTTATCCCGGAAACAAAAACGGTCAGCGAGCTTTTAAAAGACTTCCAGAAAAAAAGAATGCACATGGCTGTGGTATTGGACGAATTTGGCGGAACTTCAGGAATCGTGACCATGGAAGATGTAATTGAAGAATTGGTTGGAGAGATCCAGGATGAATATGATGACGAGGCCGTTAAGGTTGAAAAAGTAGACGAAGGCGCTTACATTGTCAAAGGTGGTATTCACATTCACGATGTGAATGAATATCTTACCTATCCTCTTCCGGTTGGAGACGATTTTGAAACTGTGGCCGGTCTGATGAATTTTATTTTTGGCAAAATCCCCGAACAAAACGAGCAAAAGGAATTTGGAGGTTATCTTTTTACTATATTGAAAAGCAGTCGTAAAGCAGTTGAGTTTATCAGGTTACAGGAGGTATTGAAGGAAACAGACTAGGTTTGTATTGAGTACTTTTGTTTAGACTGTTGCATACTGAACACTTCTTAGATTTGTCATTTTTAGACGTCTATTAATATTTCCTTAGTTTTTAGATTATGCTTGGATAATTTTAGTATTTGGTTTAAAGATTTGAGGGAAATTCCAGAATCAATATTGTATTATAATTGAGAAAATTGACTAAATTCATATAAAATATGTCAATTATAAAACTTCCTTTGCGGTTTGAAGGCTCCTTAGGAGAAAAGCAATTATATACTTTGTTTGATTCCGGGGCTACATTTTCTTGTATCAGTGCGGAAGCAGTTGAAAACCTTGAAGAAAAATTAAAATTGCGCCGGCCTTTGGAAGTTGCCACTGCAAGTGAAGGACATTACCTTAAAATTGAGTTTAGTACCAGACTTGATTTTTATTATGATGATATCCGACTTTCTGACGAATTTATGATAATTCCTGGATTATCAGAAGAAGTAATTCTAGGTGTCAATACATTTCAAAAATGGAGAATTAAATTAGATTTTGAAACTGACAAAGTAATAATTGACCCCAAAGTAGCTAAAGCGATTTTAAAGAACCTTATATAATATTGCTTATCCGTATTAGACTACTTTAGTAACAGTATCTTTGGTATTTTAGAATATTATGCAACGTTTACTTTTTTCAACAGCACCCAGTTATTATATCCGTTAAAGCTTTCATAGCTCACACTGTCCATTATCTTTTTTACAAGCAAAAGGCCTAATCCCCCTTTTTTCTTATCAAGAATGAGGTCCTCAATTACGGAATCAACATGATTATCGAAATTGAAGGAAATACCGTAATCTGTAATGGTTATCTGTAACTCGTCTCCCAAAAAATCAAGATTCAGGTTGATCTGTTTTTCGTTGTCGCAACTATTTGAGTGAATCATCAGGTTGGCGCATATTTCATCTATTGCCAAAACTGTAAGATAAGAATCCTTTTCAGAAATACCCTTTTGTGAAAGGGTTGACCTGACAAAGTCCCGAACGGACTGAAGATTATTTTTATCGCAATATGTCTTAAAATTTAACTGCATTTGCCAAAAGCTTGGCTTCGTCTTTATTAGTTACAATCTTTAACAAATTATCCAGTCCAAGAATTCGGAAAACCTCTTTTACCTGGGGATTTAAATTAAATAAAACCATTCTGATATCATTAGCAGCAAAATCCTGCAGATAGGACATAAAAACTCCCAAACCGGCAGATGATATATAGGAAAGCTGTTTGCAGTCTACAAGGATTTTTTTCTCATTCTCGCTTACTACCTGCTGTATGGATTCGTCCAGTACCAGGCAGGAACTGGCGTCTAGTTCTCCGTCTATGGTCAATGTTATGAATTCTTCTTCCTTACTTTGATAAACTTCCATGTACTGATTACGAGGCTATTAACTTTAAGTTGTATATTAATTTGTAAAATCTTACAATAATCTTAGTAATTTACAATACTTTCTTCCTTTATGAATGTATCTATTCTAAGAATCTCATAACATTTTGAAACAGACAAATATAGCCAGTATTTTAATTTCGTCATTGATCTTTATTTCGGTAAGTTCATGCAGAAAGGTTTTTGACAAAACCCAATGGGCGCCGGAAGCTTCATTTCCCATTGCGTATTCAAACCTTGGTATTGGAAACCTGGTGACAGACACTTCAAAATTGAAAACCGACAGCAATGGCCTGGCAGTTCTTGTTTTCAAACAAAAGCTTGATTCGCTGTCATTAAGTGTGCTGGACACCTTTACTGTCCCTCCTTTCTACAGAAAATTCAAACTTGATTCACTGGTTTTAACAGTTCCGGCTTTTATTCAAAAATATACGTTAGGTGATCTTGCTACTTCCCTGATAAATTCAGGAGATCAGCAAAATGCCTTGTATGGATATGCATTGAGATTTTTTCAGGGCAAACCTCTTTCAAGCATTCCCACTACTTTGCCTTCAACACTGTCTTTTCCATTGGGGAATCTTCCCTTAAGCTTAAACCAGTTTTTTGAAAGTGCGCAATTGAAAACCGGTACACTTGATCTTTCTATCAACAACCAATTTCCCTTAAAAATAAGCCGTATGGACTTTGCCATCCGGAATGCATCTGATAATGCAGTCCTAATTCAGGAAAACAACATTTCTTTGGATGTTAACAGCACTTTCAGCAAAACTTATGACCTGGCTGGCAAAAATGTAGACGGTAATTTATTGATCAATATCCCCATCCTGGATTTGCTCACAGATAAAAATGCCATTATCGATACTAATTCTTCAATAGAAGTGAAGATGATATTTTCAAACCTCACGGTAAATTCAGCGACAGCTGTTTTTCCTGATCAGGATGTTGTAACCGACAGAAGGACAGTTTCTTTAGAGAACATGCGTGATCTAGAATTAAGAGAAGCCATAATCGATGAAGGAGATATGGTGATGGATGTTGTGAGTACAATTCAGGATTTTATTTACATCACTTATTCTATTCCAAAGACGACTCAAAATGGGGTGCCTTTGGTATTTCAGGGGGTGGTTCCACCTGCGACAGCCACTCAACCTACCAGAATTCAATTAAAAGTTCCTATAAAAAATTATCTCTTTAACCTTTCTACTGCTCCTGATTATTTCAACAGTTTTTTTTATGATTTCAGGGCACATGTTAAAAATACCGGCAAAAAAGTATACTTAAACCTAACAGACAGCATAGAAGTAAATGTTTATCTTAAAAAAGTAAGGCCGAAGTATGTACGGGGATACCTGGGCAGCCTTGACACTACAATCAAGGCAAGTGTAAATACAGACCTGTTCACGAGAATAAATGTACGGCAGTTATCCCCTGAGAATGTGAAACTTAGCCTGAAGGTAGAAAATGGGTTAGGTGTAAATGGGCAAGTGCGCTTTGAAAGCTTAAGGGCAACAAATCAATCTGGAATTGCGGTAGATGCTATTGATCCTCAATTAATTGGTCAGGATTTTAATATTCCCCCGGCAACAAATCTTCCATTTAAGGAAAGCAATACTACATTGAACAGCAGCAGCACTTCTAATTTTGCCAACCTGGTTTCAATACTTCCTAATAAGTTTGACTATCAGGTACATGCAAGGGTAGGAGGCCTGCCCAAAGACAGCAACAATTTTGTATTTAACACTTCTAAACTTAAACCTATTTTGCAGATTGAAGTGCCTTTGAATATTTCTGTTCAGGGTTTGGTTTTAAGAGACACCATTTCGGTCAATTCTTCACAAATTGGACTGGAGACCGATGGAGGTGTTTTAAGGTTGCTGGCTTATAACGGCTTTCCATTTTTTGCTAATATTAAAATTACATTTATAAATTCATATGGCCCAACAGTATTAGAAGGGATTGGTAGGATGGAGGCCGCAGATATTGATCCTGTTTCAGGCAAGGTTACCGGTCCAAAATTTAGCAAGATCGAATTCAGGTTTGACCCTCTTCAATTAGATATTATCACAACTTCTCAAAAAATGATTTTAGAAGCTCAGTTCAATACACCAGCAGATAAAAAGGTCAAAATCTATTCAGATTATGCAGCCCATTTGACACTTACAGCCAAAATTGCCCCTAAAATTTCTCGTTAATGAAGTCTTTTTTAGTATCCTTTTTATTTCTATGCCCTCTGATTTTACCAGCCCAATCTCTTTTCGACAGATGGGAAAATGATGATACATCCAGGCATGTAATTGCAATTCAGTCAACATTTGAGTCTAATGCCAGTACTTTACCAAATTCTATGTTGGCTGGTTTGCTTTGGGGAGGTTATTTAGATGCTAATTACCTGGGTGAAACGAAGGATAAACTTAAATCCTCTGGAAACAGGTTTGGTTTTCAGTTAAATAATCAGGCATATTATCAATGGAGAAGTGCAAGGTATGAATGGGTAATCGGTCTTAAGTACAGAGAACTGTTTGGTTTAAAATTCTCCAAAGACCTTTTTGGTTTGGCTTTTCTTGGAAACGGGCCTTATGAAGGCAAAGACGCGAACATCTCGGATACTAGGTTAGGATACTGGAGTTATACAGGAATTTCTGTTGGAATGATCAAACCGATTACGACTAATTCAAACTTATATTTAGGTTTTTCAGTATTATATGGTCTTAATCACCAATCACTTACTACAAAAGATGCCCATATTTATACAGCTGTAGACGGAGAATATATCAACACAAGAGGTGATATAAAAGTTGGCTATAAGGAACCTGGTTATGGTTTAGGGTTGGCGCTAAACTCTACTTACAAGTTTCAAAAAGGTAAAAGCACTTTTTTTCTTGATTTGCAGGACTTTGGTTTTATGCAATTCCAGAAATTCACAACTTATGAAGGCCATTCAGATTTTCGATATCAAGGTACATATGTAAATAATGTTAACCATTTTACAGGAGACAGTCTTTTTTCAGATTTTACTGCAAATGGATTAGCAAAAAAGTTTAATGTAACTCAAACCAGCAAAAGCAAAACAGTCCTTACCCCTTTCATAATTTCAGGTTATTTCAGTAGAAAATTAAATGATAAATGGCGTGCTTCTTTAGATGTTTATTACACTTATATTCCAGCATACATTCCGAAAGTATCAGGGAGAATATTCAGATCCCTTAACAGAAATTGGAATGTAAGCGTAGGGCTTTCTTACGGTGGTTTTGGAAACCAGAATCTGTTATTAGGCTTTAAAAAGGACTTTAAGAGAAACTGGTCGTTTCAGATGGAAACATACTTTTTAGGAATAGCCTTAGCTCCGCGAAATACGAAAGGTGGTTTTGGATTAAGTGCAGGGATCCGGAAAGGGTTTTAACTTGCCCGATCCCATTTATCTAAAAGGAATATCTATTTTATCTTCTGATTTTCCTCACTAAACTCGATAAAATACCCATCCGGATCCTTTATAAAAAGCTGCCGGATACCGTCTACCCGTATTTTGTTGCTTATAACTTCAATTCCCCTGCTTAAAAACAACTTCTCAAGAGAATTAACATCAGAATTCGAAAAGGCAAAATGATTTCCGCGGTTGCTGGATTTGGTTTCATAATCTTTCCCTTCAATCAGGTGCAGTAAATGTCCGTTTCCCATGCTTAACCAAGCCCCATTAAAAGAAAATGCCGGCCTTGGTACTTCTTCCATTCCTAATAGCTGAACGTAAAAATGCCGGCTCTTTTGCAGGTTGGAAACATGCAGGGAAATGTGATTAAAAATACCTGGAAATGTATTCAAGGTTATCTCATTTTTTTGATTGGCTCCAAAAGATGCATCAGGCCATTCATTTTGATTTCATAAATGGTATGAAGCAACATTCCTAATTTACCTGGCGGGAAACCTTTCCTGAAATACCACTCAAGATAAAAATCCGGCAAATTGCAAAGCAACACTCCTTTGTATTTTCCATAAGGCATCTGCATTCTTACCACATCCAGCAGAACTGTTGGATCAGGGCCAAAATTAGCTTCTTTCATCACTATTTTGTTTGCTGTCCAGGATAATAGTCACAGGTCCGTCATTTAAAAGTTCGACCTTCATATCAGCACCAAACTTCCCGGTTTTCACCTCATTGTTCAAATGGGTTTGAATTCTTTTTATAAACATTTCATAAAGCGGAATGGCCAGATCTTGTTTTGCGGCCTCGGTAAAAGAAGGACGGTTCCCCTTTTTTGTATTTGCAAGAAGTGTAAACTGACTTACAACCAACACTTCACCATTTATATCTTTTAAAGACAGGTTCATTTTCATTTCGCTGTCAGAAAAAATGCGGAGGTTGGCAATTTTCTGTACCATCCATTTCACATCTTCGTCAGTATCAGAAAAACTTACTCCCAATAAAACCAGCAATCCGTTTGCTATGGAAGAAAACTGCTCATTATCAATTGTTACACTTGCTTTTCGAACACGCTGAATTACTGCTACCATTTTGATTAACGAATTACGATTAGTTTGATGTACGAATTAGGATTTACGATTGAGCTTTTAACTTCATCTTACATTAATTAACATTTAAATTTAATCGTCTTTGAAGTTTTATTTCTGTTGATTATGGGTTTAAAAATCGTACATCGTCAATCAAAAATCGTCAATCCTATTCATATGCAACTCTGCGAATTATACTTCGCCCAATCGTCATCTCGTCCATGTATTCAAGGTCGCTACCTAATGGAATTCCTCTTGCAATACTGCTGATTTTTACACCGCTTTCTTTGATTTTTTTGGCCAGGTAAAAAGACGTGGTTTCACCGTCCATCGTAGAAGGCAGGGCAAGAATAATTTCCTTAACTTCACCTAAAGCAAGCCTGCTTAATAAACTTTCTATTTTTAACTGATCAGGGCCTACACCATGAATTGGAGATAAAATTCCGCCTAAAACATGGTATAAACCCCGGTAATGGTTAGTATTTTCAATTGCAAGCACATCCTTGGAGTCTTCTACCACACATATAAGTTCCCTTTCCCGATGATGGCTCTTGCAAACAGAACAGATTTCCTGGTCAGAAATGGAGTGACATTCTTTACAATAGCGGATATTCCGGCGCAGATTAACCAAAGCATCTGCAAGCAATTCAGTATTTAATTCGTTTTCTTTTAATAAATGTAAAACCAGTCTCAATGCGGTTTTCTTGCCAATAGAAGGGAGTTTGGCAATTTCATTCACAGCATTTTCAACTAATTTGGAAGGGAAATTCATTTGTTGGTTGTCAGTTTACAGTTGACGGTTGACAGTCGGATCAAGCTGGCCAAACATATTTAAGCCTTAAGAAACAATCTTATTAATACAACTGGCAACTCACAACTGACTAAAGTACTTCAGCAGAAATACCTCTATCGCAAATGGTGTTGCGCATGTCTGCCAGCTGGTCAAAATCTCCATGCTTTACGGTACATTTTCCTTTGTGGTGGATAAGCCATGTACATTGTTCAGCTTGTAATGGCTCGTGGCCACACACTTCGATCAATGTTTTGGTCACGTGTTCAAAAGTATTAAAGTCGTCATTGAAGACTACAAGATCATATAGGTCTGCTGCTGTAACCTGTTTCTCGACCAGTACGTCTTCTTCAATCAGGGTTCCCATAGCTTAAATTATTATTCTTATACAAAGATAGCAAACTATGTCTTTTAACAGAAATGGTTTGAACAGAATTCATTATCTCCTTTATTTACATAAAATATTATTCCATGTCGCCCACGCTGATCGTTTCTATACTGGTTCTATATTTTTCGGCACTACTTGTAATTGCCTATTATACAAGCCGTAATTCTGATACAGATACTTTTTTCACTGCCAATAAAAATGCGCCCTGGTACCTGGTTGCCTTCGGAATGATAGGCACTTCACTTTCCGGTGTAACCTTTATCTCTGTACCCGGTGCTG
This sequence comes from Cytophagales bacterium, assembly GCA_025360395.1. GTDB lineage: Bacteria > Bacteroidota > Bacteroidia > Cytophagales > UBA9547 > UBA9547. Next base: position 21,827 of record JANYCH010000033.1, read on the forward strand.
TAGGAGCCATAAACAAAGCTACCGGCCAGTTAAACCAGTTTGCTTACTTTCAATTAGTACTGGGTTACATTGTTGGATACAGTTTTATTGCCCTGGTCCTTTTGCCTATTTATTACAAAATGAACCTGGTTTCCATTTATACTTACCTGGAAGAAAGGTTGGGAAAATGGTCTTACAAAACCGGAGCAGCATTTTTCATCCTGTCAAGGACCATCGGGGCGTCTTTCAGGCTTTACCTGGCAGCTGAAGTATTGCAAATAGGCATTTTCAATGCCTGGGGCGTTCCTTTTTACGTTACGGTTTTCATTACCATTTTGCTTATCTGGATCTATACTTACAAAGGTGGAATAAAAACCATTATCTGGACAGATAGCTTCCAAACCATATTTCTTATAAGTGCCTTGATAATCAGTGTTGTTCTGATTTCTAAAGAATTACATTTATCCATTTTGGAAATGCCTGGAGCTGTGGCAAAAAGTCCCTTTTCACAAATTTTTTTCTGGGATCCTAAAGCAGACAATTTCTTTGTAAAAACCTTTTTATCAGGAACATTTATTGCAATAGTTATGACGGGCCTTGACCAGGATCTGATGCAAAAGAACCTTTCCTGTAAAAATCTGAAGGAAGCCCAAAAAAATATGTTCTCCTTCCTTACCATCCTGATCTTTGTAAACCTTCTTTTTCTGGCATTAGGCGCCCTGCTTTACATGTATGCCAATGCGAAAGGCATTGCGATTCCAAAAAAATCTGATGAATTGTATCCTTTTCTTGCCCTTAATCATTTTGGGACGTTCACAGGAATTGTATTTCTTTTAGGAATTACAGCGTCCTCCTATGCAAGTGCAGATTCTGCCCTTGCTTCATTAACAACATCCTTTTGTATTGATTTCCTGAATTTTAAGTCTATTTCCTCTGAAGAAAAGAAAACCAGGCTTAAAAATATTGTTCATGTTGGCTTTTCAGCATTGCTTTTGCTAGTGATCATTATTTTTAAACTAATAAATGACGATGCAGTGGTGAACACAGTGTTTAAAGTGGCAGGATATACTTATGGTCCCTTGTTAGGTCTTTTCTTTTTTGGTCTGTTTACAAAAAGACCGGTGAACGACCGATTTGTGCCCTGGATTTGTATTGCTTCGCCTTTGGTTTGTTACATAATCAGCTTGAATTCAGTAGAATGGTTGAATGGTTATAAGTTTGGCTTTGAAATTTTGTTATTGAACGGAGCCTTGACCTTCCTGGGAATGGCGGCTATTTCTAAAAATAAGATTTAATGAACGGGCCTGGAAAACTGCTCATCATCGTAGGAATCGTTTTAATTGTAGCCGGAATCCTTTTTAGCTACGGGACCAAAATTCCTTTTTTAGGGAAACTTCCGGGAGACTTTATGGTAAAAAAAGAAAGCCTTTCGTTTTATTTTCCACTCGCCACCTCATTATTATTAAGCCTGCTATTGAGTTTGGTCATGTACTTTCTGAAGAAATGAGATTTAACCTTACAATGTTTCTTCATTGCCTTTAGATGAATTTTTTAGCTAAAAAATTTCAGTTTTTAAAGGCCAATAAATTATTTATACTGGCCCTTTTTACCATCCACGGGGTATATTTTGCCTGCGCCATTATTTTTGAAGGCATTTGCACGCAGGATTCTGATGAATACCTGCAAACAGCTGAAAACCTTAAATACCATTTTACTTCCTATAACTGGGTTTGGAGCGAGGTTAGGAACCTTTCATTCTATTCTTTAAGGCCACCATTGTATGGGATATTAATCCTTGCCTGCAAATCAATATATTACAGTGATTACACCGTGATTTTCATTCAAAACCTGATGAGCATCTTCATCTGGTGCCTTACCCTCCATTTATCAAAAGTATGGAGATTGCCATTTAGAATTGAAATTCCCATTTTAGTTGTACTGTTATTAGTACCCTCACAACTGGTAATGGTCAACAGTATTATGGCAGATGTATTTTTTGAGTTTTTGCTGATATTGTGTTTGGCCTGTGTGATCTATTATGTGCAAAAGCAGGATACTTTTCTGATATTGATCTACAATATCTTACTCGCAATGGCTGTTTTGACAAAGCCTTTAATAATGTATTTCTGGATCCCGAATGTGCTGTTTTCAATATACCTGTTTTACCATAAAAGGAATTACCTTACTTTGTTTTCGTGCTGTATTTTGCCCTTGACGGTGTTTTTATGGTCAGCGAGGAATGAGCAAAAAACCGGACTGTTCCATTATTCTTCAATCAAATACCAGGGAATACTTGAACTGAATGCCGGCGGTGTGCTTGCGCTGATACATGGTGTAAAAGAAGGAGAAAACATCAGGAACGAAATCTGGAGGGAGTCTGAAAAAATAGAAAGCTATCGTGGCAGATGTGAATTCATCATGAAAAAATCAACAGATATTATCAAAGAACATCCTGGATTGTATGCTTATTGTCATCTTAAAGGCATGCTGAATTTTATGCTGGCGATGGGCAGAACCGACACCAAAATTTTTTTTGGCCACAACCCTAATGAGTTTGAAATAAGTGTGGTAAGAGAAATAGAAAACCAGGGTTTTGCCAAAGGACTCCGGTTTTATTTATTGAATGTAAATACGTTTTCTATCGGGTTATTAATTTTAGGTACAATACTGAACATCGTGATCTTGTTAAGTCTAATAGTTTTTATTTTCGACCAATCATTTCCAGTGGTCATCAGGTTTTTTATATTGTCGGTAGTATTTTATTCTATTTTTGTATCAGGGCCTGGCGGTTATGCCCGATACAGGGTTGCATTTCTGCCTTATTTGATCCTGACCTTACCCTATTTTGTACAATCAATCAGGCATTTACTAAAACATTTATCTTTTGCTCAAACCAAAATTTGACTAACGAAGAAAACATATTGGCGAAAATAACCCAGATTTTCAGAGACGTTTTGGAAGATGAAAAGCTGGAACTAAAAGCGGAAACTACTGCCAACGATGTAGAAGAGTGGGACTCTGTGAACCATTTAATTCTGATCCACGCCATTGAAGAAAGTTTTAAGGTAAAATTTGATTTGGGGGAAATGATCAGTTTCAGGACAGTAGGCGATATTTGCCAAAGTATCAGCAAAAAGTAATTTAATGAAGCTCAGGACTATTCTAGTGAACAGACTTGAAGCATATCTGGCTTCACAAGAATATTGTAATACTGTAATTACACCCATTACAAGGCAAAGGGTTGAATCACAGGTATGTAATCCAAGAGCAAATGGGGAGGATCCAGCGCTTATCCTGGCAGAAGAAGTAAATGGAAATGTTCTCGGGTTTATAGGCTTACTGCCCGACTACCTTTTTGATCCAGATAAGAAAAAAGTATTTTGGATAAGCTGCTGGTGGGTGCATCCTGCAAAAGGAAAATCTCTTGGTGTCCCCTTGTTATTGGCAGCTTACCAGGCAACAAATGGTTTTATACTTGCTGATTCTATACCTGAAACCCTGGCTGTTTTCAAGAAATCAAAACTGTTTGAGGTCCCGGAACCCAAAACAGGCTTAAAGTTATTTTTGAAACCACTTTTTAAAGATGTTTTAATCAGGAAAAAGCCCGGTTTAAAATCTTATTCTTCTATTTTAGATTTTGCAGATTTTGCTCTGAGCTGGATATTTAAACCAGTTTCGGTAATCAGGTCCTTGATTTATAAATTACCAGAACTTGTTACTGTCAATGAATTTCCATCAGAACACATCAAAATGTGTATACCTGAAAATTCAAACTTATTTCAGAGAGGAGCCGAAGAATTTAATTGGATTGGGAAGCATCCCTGGATCACTCACCCTAAAAAAGATCAGGAAACCAGGTTTTATCCTTTTAGCAGGACCGCTTTAGAATTCAGGTATTATCATTTAGAAATGAAGGTTACTGGATCCTTTCCAGCATTTTTGTTTCTTTCTATTCGAAATGGCACCGTAAAGTTGTGCTATGGTTATATAGAAAATCAGGATATTAAAATCATCACTAAATCTTTGCTTGTATTTCTTTATAAAGTCGGGGCTAAGGAATTTATAAGCTTCCATGAAGAAATAAACGCTGAACTTTTATCTATGAATTTGCCTTTCGTCCTTAAACATTCTACCAAATATCAGTATGTTTGGGGCAAGTCATTAGGCACGTTGCCATTAGACAAGTTTCAATATGGAGATGGGGATGCTATTTTTACATAATTGAGATACTTTCTAGACATATCCTACATTGGTACAGCCTATGCAGGTTGGCAAATCCAGCAGAATGCTCTCGGTATTCAACAAGTCCTGAACGAAAAGCTTACTGTCCTGCTGCGTGAAGATATTACATGTTTCGCAAGCGGCAGAACAGATGCCGGTGTTCATGCTGTTCAGCAAATTGTGCAGTTTGATACAGCTTTAGAAATTGACGCCTACAGCTGGTTGCTGAAGTTAAATTCAATATTGCCAAATGATGTAGTGGCAAACAATATTGTGAAGGTGAAATCTGATGCAAGTGCTCGTTTTGATGCTTTTTCAAGAACCTATCATTACAAAATCTCTCAAAAAAGAAATCCATTTCTACTTGATAGAGCCTTGTTTATTTACAAAGAATTAGACGTAATCAAAATAAATGAAGCTGCAAAACAGTTATTATTACATACCGATTTTGAAGCTTTCAGCAAAGTTCATACAGATGTGAATCATTTTCACTGTACAATTACCGAAGCCAATTTGAAACCAGTTGACGATATATTGTTGTTTACAATAAAGGCAAACAGATTTTTGCGGGGTATGGTGAGAACAATTGTCGGCACATTAATTGATGTTGGATTAAATAAGATCAATAACCGGGATTTTGAAAATATCATTTTGAAGAAAGATAGAAAACTTGCCGGCCAATCGGTTTCTGCTAATGGATTATATCTTTTCAAGGTTGAATACCCGGAATCGGTTTATAAGATATGAGGTTCCTTCTAATATATGCAGTTGTTTGTCTTAATGTAACTTCTGTTTTTGCAC
>JANYCH010000060.1 GCA_025360395.1 Cytophagales bacterium
TATATTATTTTCTGATCAGACAATGTCTTTCGAGGCAGTTAAAAGTGAAGAAGAAAATACTGTTGATGAGGAATTCTTACATATGCGCAAATTGTTAAAGACAACAATTGCAGATTTGGATCTTTCAGTAAGAGCTTACAATTGCTTGAAAGCGGCTGACATTAAAGTGTTAGGTGATTTGGCAGCACTTGAAGTATCTGATATGATGAAATTCAGAAACTTTGGTAAAAAGTCTCTTCAGGAATTGGAGCAACTTATTGCTGATAAAAATTTAACGTTCGGTATGGACGTAGTTAAATACAGAATAGACGAAGATTAGTAGATTAAGAAAAGATGAGACACGGTAAATCAGTCAACCATTTAGGTAGGAAAACCGCGCATAGACATGCTATGCTTTCTAATATGGCTTCTTCTCTTATCCTTTCAAAAAGGATTGAGACAACAGTAGCCAAAGCGAAAGCACTTCGTAAGTATGTAGAGCCGTTAATTACAAAATCAAAAGAAGATACAACACATTCAAGAAGAATTGTGTTTTCCTATCTTCAAAATAAGGACAGTGTAAAAACTTTGTTTAGTGAAGTATCTGAAAAGATTGCAGCACGTCCTGGGGGATATACCAGAATTATTAAAACTGGAAACAGGCTTGGTGATAATGCTGATATGTGCATCATAGAATTGGTTGATTTTAATCTTATCTATACAAACGATGAGTCTAAGTCTGCTGCTAAGAAAACAAGAAGAGGAAGAAGAGGTGCTACCACAACGACTGTTGCTCCAACAGCTCCAAAGGTTGCTACTCCTAAAACTCCTATTGCTGCATCTGCGGTTCAGGACACCACCAATAATTTGTCAGAAACTAAGCTTGAAGAATCTTCTTCGGCAACAGCAACTGAGGTAGTGGATTCAAAAGAAGAAGATAATACTGATAATGTTGCTAAAGAAGAAAAAGCTTAGTAAATTATTTAATACCATTATAAAAAAGGATTTGACCTAAAGTCAAATCCTTTTTTTATTTTTGCACCCGCTTCATAAATTTAATCTTCATTCTGTGAAATATTTTAATCGTCCCAAAGCTTATCTTCTTCTTGAAGACGGAACATTATTTGATGGTTTTGCTATTGGTAAAGCTGGTACAACTGGTGGCGAAATATGTTTTAATACCGGAATGACTGGCTATCAGGAAATTTATACAGATCCATCTTATTATGGTCAGATAATCATTAACACCAATAGTCATATTGGAAATTATGGTGTATTTAATCAAGATGAGGAATCTTCAGCACCTAAATTTAGTGGATTGGTTTGTAAGAATTTTTCTGACATGTTTTCAAGAACTATGGCTGAAGAATCACTTCAAAAATACTTTGAAAGACATAACATTACGGGAATAGCTGGTATTGATACAAGGTCTCTTGTTACTTATTTGAGAAATAAGGGTTCCATGAATGCTATCATATCTTCTGAGATTACTGATGTGGAATTGTTAAAGAAGGAACTCTTGAAAGTTCCAAGTATGAATGGTTTAGAATTATCTTCAGTAGTAAGTACAAAAGATCCTTATTTTGTTGGTGATCCTGATTCAAGTATTAAAATTGCTACATTGGACTTAGGTATCAAGGGCAGTATTTTAAAGAATTTGTCGCAAAGAGGGACCTATTGCAAGGTATTTCCAGCAAAAACTACTTTTGAAGAAATGCAAAAGTGGAATCCTGATGGATATTTTATTTCAAATGGGCCAGGTGACCCGGAAGCGGTCCCATATGCTATTGATACAGTTAAAAATATCCTGGCAGCTGATAAACCATTATTTGGAATTTGTTTAGGACATCAATTATTGGCTTTAGCGGTGGGTATTTCGACATATAAAATGCACCATGGGCACAGGGGAATCAACAATCCAGTTAAAAACCTTATATCCGGACATTCAGAAATTACTTCACAAAACCATGGTTTTAGTGTAAAGGAGGACGATGTGAACAATAACCCTGATGTGATTGTTACTCATATAAATCTCAATGACAATACTATAGAAGGAATTAAATTGAAAAATAAAAAGGCATTTTCTGTTCAATACCATCCTGAATCTTCTCCAGGGCCTCATGATTCAAGGTATTTATTTGATGATTTCATTCAAATGATAAAGAATAAATAATTTGCAAAACCAGATTAAAGAGAAAAGGATTTTAGATTTTGATATTTACAAACAGCTATATCCTTTTCTAAAACCTCATAAAGGGAGGTTTTTATTTTTAATTGTAATAATAGTTGGCCTTGCAGCTTTATCTTCTGCAAGGCCTGCTGTTTTTAAATACACTATTGATAATCATATTGCTTCCGGTAATTTAGTAATGCTGAGATGGATGACAGTTCTTGTTATCGTCATGATCCTCTTTCAGTTTGTATTTGAGTACCTGGAAACATATTTATCCGGCTGGCTTGGCCAGACTGTTATAAAGGATGTGAGGATTAAACTTTACAAGCATCTCTTAAATCATAGATTATCATTTTTTGACCATAACCCAATCGGGCGGTTAATTACCCGAAACGTATCTGATATTGAAACATTATCCGATGTTTTCAGTCAAGGGATAGCAGCTATTTTTGCTGACCTGCTTCAGTTGCTTTTCATTTTAGGCTTCATGTTCTATACAGACTGGAAGCTTACATTGATTAGCTTGTCAATGTTACCTTTCTTATTATTAAGCACTTATATATTTAAAGAAAGTGTCAAGAAATCTTTTAACGAAGTGAGAACTGCCGTCTCAAGCTTAAATACTTTTGTTCAGGAGCATATTGTTGGAATGTCAATTGTTCAGATTTTTAACAGTGAAAAAAGGGAATACTCTAAGTTTTTTGAAATTAATACAGTACACAAAAAAGCTAATATTAAATCTGTTTGGTATTACTCCGTTTATTTTCCGATAGCTGAAGTTATTTCGGCGGCTGGTATTGGGCTACTCGTATGGTATGGGGCACATGAGGTTCTGGAGAATAAAACAACAATTGGGACTTTGGTTGCTTTTATCATGTACATTAATATGTTTTTCAGGCCCATCAGGATGATTGCTGATAAGCTTAACACGTTACAAATGGGCGTAGTAAGTGGGGATAGGATTCTTAAATTATTAAATGATACGTCTTTTATCCAGCCATCCGGGAATATAAAAATTGAAAGCAAAATTTCCGGGACAGTTGTATTTGAAAATTTATGGTTTGCCTATGATGATGTAAATTTTGTTTTAAAAGACATCAGTTTTGAGTTGCAAAGAGGTGAAATGCTTGCCATTGTTGGAGCTACAGGAGCAGGAAAATCCTCTATAATCAATTTGTTAAATAGGTTTTATGATTTTCAAAGGGGCAAAATTTATGTTGATGGCATTGATATAATCAATTATGATGTAGAGTCTTTGCGCAAGCACATTGCCGTTGTTCTTCAGGATGTGTTCCTTTTTTCGGATACTATTATGAATAATATCCGGCTTTGGGATGAATCTATAACTGATGCAAAAGTTATAGAAACAGCTAAGCTATTGGGAGCAGATTCATTTATTCAAAAATTACCAGGGACATACCAATACAATGTGATGGAAAGAGGTGCAACCTTGTCAGTCGGTCAACGGCAGCTAATATCTTTCGTGAGGGCCATGGTGCATGATCCTGAAGTGTTGATCCTGGATGAGGCTACTTCTTCGGTAGATGATGAATCTGAAACCTTGATTCAAAATGCCATAGATAAGATGATGGTTGGCAGAACAAGCATTGTTATAGCTCATAGATTATCAACAATAAAAGCAGCAAATCAGATTATGGTACTTGATAAAGGTGAAGTAAAAGAAAAAGGAGCCCATAATGAGCTCCTAAAACTTGATGGGTTTTACTCTAAGCTTTACAAAATGCAGCTTAGAAAAACCGAGGTTCAGATATTCAGCTAAATTCCTTTAAACAATTCAAAGGTTTCCAAATATTCGGGAACCGTAACATTCCATCCAAAAGTATTTGTAATATTTTGGGCAAAAGCCTTGGCAACATCCGGCTCCCCATGGGTAATAAATGTGTTTTTAGGCCCGATTTTAAAGTTTTTCAGCCAGCGCATTAGTTCAGATTTATCAGCATGTGCAGATAGGGCATTGATATGTACTACCTGGCATTTTACCTCTTTTTCTTCACCAAAAATCCTGACTTTTTTCTCTCCATCCAGAATTTTACGCCCCCTTGTTCCTTCTGCCTGGTAACCTACAATCAGAATAGTATCATTTTCTCTTTCCAGCCTGTTGTATAAATGGTGAAGGATACGGCCACCATTACACATCCCGCTTGAGGATATTATAATTGCGTTGCTTTTAATGTTATTTATGGCAATAGATTCAGATTGACTTCTGTAATAATGAAGGTTTGGAAAATCGAAAATGGAATCGGATTTACCATCAAGGCTTTTTCTGAGTTTGTGAAATGTACTGTGCCTTTTGTAAATGGCAGTGACATTTATACTCATCGGACTATCTATAAAAATTGGCACATTAGGAATCAATTTTTCATCCATCAATAGCTTTACATAATAAATCAACAATTGTGTACGACCAACTGAAAATGCGGGTATCATCAAGCACCCTTTTCTCGCTAAGGCTGTATTGATCAATTCAGCCAGCTTTTCTTTGGCGTTTTCTCCCGGATTGTCTTTATTACCGTAAGTTGATTCTATAAGTAATATATCAGCAGTTTTGAAAGTCGTAGGGTTACGTAGGATTGGTTTGTTATATCTTCCTATATCACCAGAAAACACCACTGTTTTGCGCATTTTTTCGCCCCTTATTATAACTTCTGTGATAGCAGAGCCTAAGATATGTCCGGCATCATAATATCTTATTGAAACATCTTTATTGATAACAATTGTTTCGTGGTAAGCAAAACCTTTGAAATGGTTTAAAATACCATTCACATCTTCTACAGTGTAAAGAGGCATTGGTTTTGAATGTTTTGAATAGCCTTTCTTAAAAGCCCATTCAGCTTCTTCTTCCTGTAATTTAGCAGAATCTAAAAGCAGGATGTTCATCAGGTCTTTGGTCGCTACTGTACAATAAACCGGACCGTTAAAACCTTCTTTGAATAGTTTTGGAAGATAACCTGTATGGTCTATGTGGGCATGAGTTATCACCACCGCACTGATTGTTTTAGGGTCTACCGGAAATGGTTCCCAGTTTCTTAACCTTAAATCTTTCAATCCTTGAAACAGGCCGCAATCAACTAAAATTTTATAGTTGTCTATTTCTAATAAATACCTGGACCCTGTTACTGTTTGTGCACCTCCGAGAAATTTCAGTCTTACGTTCAATCCGAAAAATTTATCTTATAAGCTTTAATTATACGTAATATTCTTATTCACCTATAGTTTTAGGTTGACTTTCTTTTTCTTCCCCTACTAAGTATTTGTCTATCACGTTGTGTGCTATATAAAGTAAAGGTGTAAGTAGGACGGCGATGGTAAATTTGTAAAAATAATTTATCAGCCCCACCGCTATTACCTGTTGCCAGGTCCAGTTTCCAAAAACATAAAAGGCGATGCCCAATACTACAAAACTGTCTATAAACTGTGAAACAATTGTGGACCCTGTGGACCTTAACCAAAGGTTCTTACTTCCGGAAACCGACTTTAAATAATGGAACGTGTGCGTGTCAATAATCTGCCCGATTAAAAAAGCAACGAGGGAACCTGTTATAATCCCTAATCCCTGCCTGAATATCATAGAAAAAGCCGAGTTTATATTAAAGCTGGAATCGTTGCTTTGTTTGTTAATGGCAATCCAAAAGTCGGCAGGTGGGAGGGTTGTACTGAAATAGATAATGCCGAAACTGTATAGTATCAGAAATGCTGTAAGGTAACTAATCATTTTCAGCCCTTTTTTACCAAAATATTCGTTGATTATATCAGAAGTAATAAAGACAATTGGCCAGATAACTACACCAGCTGTAAGGTTAAAATCCAATATGAAATTATAAGGTAAATGAAGCTGAAAGGGATCTGTCCCAATATACTTTTCTAGAGAAAAAATTTTAACTCCAATTATTTCAGCAAGAATGGCATTTGTTAAAAAAATGAGGCATAATACAAGATATAGTTTCTGCTTTTTGGTTTGCATTTTGTATTTAAGTGGTTGTCGCAATTTACAAACCAGAATTGTATTAAAAGAAAAACCTGGTAACAGAAGCTACCAGGTTTTTGGTTTATTAAGGGTATGAATTGTCTAAGCTGCTAATTCTTCAAGTGCCTGGTTAATAATTATATTTTTAATCAGGTTTATAGGAAAGCTTAGGTCTTGATAGTGCATGTGGATCAGATCAAATTTTTTGTTGCTTGAGAAAACCAAAGGCTCAAACAACTCTTTGTCGTGATGAATTGCAGCGTACATATTATTTTCTACAAAAGAGATATGAACTTCGTTCAGGAATTTTTCAGAGAATTTTACAATACCATTTAAAAACTCATCTGTCAAAACCAAAGAAGGATTGTAATCATGGTTTTTCTTTAGAATCCTTATTTGAAATTTGGAATCGAAGTCAATATTGCCAGTTTTGTAAGAGATTCCTTTTTCAACTTCAGAAAGAAAGTTAAGAGGTTCAATCACGAAATTTATAGGGAAAATAAAAGGCAAACGAGCTTTATAAAATATGCCCAAAAACATTGTTTCTGATTTTTTCGCTTTGATTAAGTCTTTGTCAGCATATTTAATATTCAACTCTGAAAACTCTATGGTTACATCTTCTTCAAGATTACCTGCAACATAATCATCACCTTTATATTTAACTTTTTCTTCTTTGAATATGCCTGATTTGAAAAACTCATCTTTGGATATGAAATATTTCTTGTCATAGCGCATTGCGGGATTCATGTAAATGATCGTTTTGAAAATGATGTTCTTTTTAAAATAATCATAAAAAGAAGTGTTTTTAATGATTATGTCGAACGTTTTATAGGCAGCAAGGATCAACAAACCAAATGTTGGAATATATAAAGCCAGCATTATTGGTGCTTGCCATACAATTGCGAAGGTATATACATATGTTCCTACGAAACTCAAAACCAAGGCTGATGTAATCGCTAGTTGCATTAAAATCGAAAAACGCTTTTTTTCTACGATGTCCAGTTCTGGTAAAAGTTGCTCGTTGTAAAAATTTTTAAAATCTAAATCAGTTTTCATAATTGTATAGTTTTAATTTAAGTATTTGTATTTGAATTTTAAGATTTTGGATTATTCAAATATAAAAGTTCCTTTTGATATCATTTCGTTGAACAAACTTAATAAATCATTTTCAAACTAAAAAAATCTCAAATTACTAAAATTGTATTATTCTTATATTTGTCTTGAACGATTTTAGTATTTTAAAAAGTTCTTTAAATAGTGATATGTTATTCCAGGATTCTAACTATTTGGACGGCTGCTTTTTTTGTGATTTAAATAGTTAATTTTGTCTGAATGAAAAAAGTCGCCTTTTATACCCTTGGCTGTAAACTTAATTTTTCAGAAACATCTTCTATATCGAGGATGTTTGAAGAAAGGTCATTTGAAAAAGTGGATTTTACAGATAAGGCTGATGTATATATCATCAATACATGTTCTGTTACAGATAACGCTGATAAGAAGTGCCGGAAGGTGGTAAAAGAAGCATTAAAGCATTCGCCAGATGCCTTTATTGTTATTATGGGTTGTTATGCCCAATTGAAGCCTAAGGAAATAAGTGAGATACCCGGAGTTGACGCAATATTGGGAGCTTCAGAAAAATTCAGGCTCTTTGATGTTTTGAGTAATTTTGAGAAAGCAGCAAAGCCCCTGGTTTATAATTCTCCAATAAATGAAGTAAAAGAGTTTCACAATGCTTTTTCACTGAATGACAGAACAAGGACTTTTTTAAAAGTACAGGACGGATGCGATTATAGCTGCACATTTTGTACTATTCCTTTGGCAAGAGGAGAAAGCCGGTCCGGTACAATTGATACTGTATTAAAAGATGTAGAGAAGATTGCTTTGACTGGTGTGAAAGAAATTGTTTTGACAGGTGTAAATATTGGAGACTTCGGTATAGTTAATGGCTCCAGAAACGAAACATTTTTCAGTTTAATACAGAAGCTGGATAATTTTGAAGGAATTGACAGATTCCGGATTTCTTCCATTGAGCCAAATCTTCTCAATAATGATATAATATCTTTCGTAGCCAAATCTGAAAAATTTGTCCCACATTTTCATATTCCTCTTCAGAGCGGCAGCAATAAAACTTTGCGTGCAATGAGAAGGCGGTATGTTCGGGAGCTTTATGCCGAAAGGGTTTCATTTATAAAATCCCAGATGCCGGATTGCTGCATTGGCGTGGATGTAATAGTTGGGTTTCCAGGAGAGACTCATGAAGATTTTTTGGAAACCTATAGTTTCTTGAATGAGCTGGAAATATCCTACCTGCACGTTTTTACTTATTCAGAAAGGGATAATACCATCGCAGCAGAAATGGGAAATAAAGTCTCTGATCCTGAAAAGGCTAAAAGAAGCAAAATGCTCCATATTTTATCAGACAAAAAAAAGAGGGCTTTTTATGTACAGCAAATAGGAAAAGAAGCTGAGGTTTTATTTGAAAACGATGTTGAAAATGGAACAATGTTCGGATTTACGAGAAACTACGTAAAAGTTGCAGCCAAATATGATCCATTGATGGTTAATGAAACCAAGTATGTTATGTTGACCGGAATTTCACCGGATGGTGTTATGGAAGTTTCTGAAATTAATTCAGAAATATTGATACATTCATAAAAGCCATAGCGCTTTTTCTTGTCAGGCAAAATAAAGAGGCTTAATTTGCAAGCAATTGACAAACCGCTTTAATCCAATCTTTTTGAAAATCCGTTACTTTATTTTTTTAATGGTTTATTGTTCCTGGCAATTGGGCGCCCAAATCCTGGATGATACCACCAAGGAAATTTATGGTAAGAACTCAACTAAATTTTTCCTTCAAAAAGATGTGTTTAAGGGAGTTCCCCTTAACAGGACAATAGATACAAGCCTCAATTATCTACATTATTATAATTATCAGATCACGTCTGACAACTGGTACCAGAACCTTGGCAATATGGGGACTGCCATGAAACCTATTTTTTTCAGGGCACCTTCAGAATTGGGTTACCGTCTTGGTTTTGATTCGTACCTTCCTTATTTGCAAACACCAGCTGAACAGCGGTATTTTGATACAAAGTCACCATATAGTGAGTTGAAATTTTTGCAAGGCACAACAGGGGAGCAGAGATTATTTTTGCTTTTTACCAGGAATGTGAACCGCTATTGGAATGTTGGGGCTTCATATAACCGTTTCACTTCTGTTAAACAGTTTTCACCATTTTCATTGAGGGATTTTCAAACTGATCATCATCAGATAAATATTTTTTCCTCCATAAAGTCCAGGAAGGATAAATACATGGCTTTGGTAAGTTTTAATTATATGCAACATTGGAACTATGAGAGCGGAGGTATTCAACTTATACCTTCAACAGCTGATAACAATATAAAAGAGAATGGCTTGTATCTGTACAAATATTCTAAAGTAAGGTTACAAAGGGGCGATCCTTTCTTAGGTACAGCTGCCAGAAACTATTACAGGAATACGAATTTACACGTGTATCAACAATTCAATCCACTTGATAGCGGAAATAATATTTTGCATTTGTTTCATGAAGGAGATTGGAAAAGAGAAACCCAGTACTTTCGGGACAATAATATGTCAGTAGATAATGCTTTTAAAACATTTTATGGTGGAGTGAATTTTAAAGATACCAACATGACTTTCTACCGCGAAAAGCTGGAGCTTTATCAAAATAAAGTGGGGGTAAAGGGTTATACAAATTCATTATTTTACTCATTATATTACAAGGCCAGAACATATTCTTTGATAGACACCAGCCAGGATATAAACACTATGGCCAAGTCAAAGACCTGGTTCCATGATTCTTTTGCAGGAGGTAGCTTTGGATTGAAGATTAATGACAAATTTTCCTTTTCTATTGATGGAGAAGCCCTAATAGGTTTCAATACCAATTCTGATACCGGAAATAATTATAAAAAGCACGATGATTATAAATGGAATTTTCAGGCCAGGTATACTAACTGGAACATTTCTTTGGGCCAATCAAGAATTTCCCCTACTTTATTACAAACCAGGTTGGTGAATAATCTGGCTAACTGGTCATACCATGAGGATTCTTTGACTGCTGTATTGTATAGGAATGCCAACATTTCTTATATGAAAACTCAGGGTGCTAAATTTATTAAAGCAGGAATAAATTACCAGAGAGTTGACAATCTTATATACTTCAGAAATACGGCGAGGCAAGATTCAATCAAAATTAAACCCGTACAGGAGAAGGGGTATATTGATTATATACAGCCTTATATTGGTTTTAGGACAAATTACAGGTGGTTATATTTTGAAAATGATTTGATTCTTACCCATTTATTTAAAGACAGTACTATCCATATGCCAGGCTGGTTTACAATGCCCAAAATATATTATCAAAATTTTCTCTTTAACAGGGCCGTAGAATTGCAGGCAGGAGCTGAAGTTATTTTAAAGGAAACATATAAGGCAGATGCTTATGCTCCTCAATACAATACTTTTTATTGGCAGGAAGATTTTGAGGTTAAGACATTTCCTATTACAAATCTGTTTGTAAATTTTCAGATAAGCAGGGCGAAAATATTTCTAAAAGTGAGCAACATATTTGGGGGACAATATGAGCAAAAGGGCTATCAGGAAACACCATATTATGCAGGGATGAAAAGGTCCTTTCAGTTTGGTGTATTTTGGCGTGCTTTTAATTGAACGGTTTATAACTTAATAAGCATTGTTATTTTGTTTATAATTTTGATATTCTAATAAAAAATATAATTATTTATATAATATCGTAATTTATTGATTAGCAATTACTTTGCTAACTATTACGGAGAAAAAGTACATAGAGTGTGATAAGTAAATAAAACTTACATCAGATTGTTCCGTAAATTAATTTGCAGTTTTTTTTATACAGGTTACATTCTTAAATTAAAAAATATTTAACATCGGAAGTAGAGCTATGGGTAGTCTTTTCTGATTAATTAAAGTGTTGGTTTTAATAGACAGGGTTTTAATAATACCTGATTGAACTTAATTTTAACTGAGTTATGAAATTACATTTACTTTTGAATGGCTTTAAAATAGTTTTTCTTTCAGTTTTTTTTCTTTTAGGGTTTAAGGATGGGATTGCGCAATGCCCGGTTGTCCCAAGTCCAATCACATATGATATTACAGCGAACTCTAACACAGCTATTTCTGTCAATACTGGTCAGAATATGGTCGTCAGATCAGGTGCAACATATACTGGACAAATTAATAACCTAGCTGTAGGAAGTATAATCTATGTTTATCCCGGCGGAACTTTTGAACCAAGTGGTGTAACTGGTTTTGGAGGTAAAATAGTGAATTGCGGCGCAACAACACTTCCTGGTTGGAATTATGATATAGATGATGCAACTGTAGAGAATTATGGAACTATGGTTTCCGGAGGTACTTACAACTTTAACAAAAGAAATATTTGGTTAAATGGCCTAGGAGCCACCATGACATTTACTAATAATATTACGATGGATAGGACAACTTTCACTAATAATGGAAACGTAAATTTCAAGGCCATTACAATGAATAGTGCAACAGTAATCAATAATGATTCAATGATTTCTACCGGGGATATGACCCTTGGTGGTACAATTGATAATAAAGGATTACTATTTGCTTATGGGAGCCAGCTAACTTTGAATAGTGGTGGTAATATTACAAATGGCTGTTATTTTATTTCAGATGCTGCATTTAACAACAGTAACAACTCAAGCCCAATGTTGGTTTCTGGCTTTATTTGGCAAACAGGAAAAAATGGATCTAATTTTCTTCTTCAAGGTTCAGACGTAATTTTGTCCGGGGATGCTTTTATTCAAGGTGTGGACTTTTCAAATAATAAGAACGTTTTAGGTACAGGCAATTTTTATTTTAGTGGTAATACGATTAATCAAGGCCCTTTTGGAAATGATGGGAATGGTCTGAACTTTTACGACAAAGGCCCGCCCAGCGGAGGCAAATTTTTTGATACTCAAAATACTAACCCACATTCTAGTGTTACCAAGGTTCCTGTATTACCGAGGGATGGTACATTTGTTCCAAATACTTGTTCTGATATTATCAAAAAAGATTATTGTTCAAAGCCTGGTAACAAACCTAATGCAGGATCTGATGTAACAATTTGTACTTCCTCATCCTCTACTACTTTGGCCAATGAGGTTGGCACAACTAAGCGATGGACTATTCTAACAGGTCCAACTACATTTGCTATAACGAGA
>JANYCH010000077.1 GCA_025360395.1 Cytophagales bacterium
GTTAGTTTTTACTTTTTTGGCATGCATCTGTTTGTCATCCTGCAGTACTTTTATAGGTAAGGGATACGATAATACAACAGCGCGCTACAATTCATATTTTCTTGCAAAAGAGAAAATGAAAGAAGTAGATGTGGCTTTAAAAGCTTATGCGAAAGACGATTACCATAAAATACTTAACATACATTACGTTTCAGATTCTACATTTGGTAAATCTCAGAATGCTGCCTTAGAAGATGTTTTTAAATATGCTTCATGGTCTGTACGCTGGCATAAAAAAAGTAAATGGGCGGATAATAATTATATTCTGATTGGCCGTGTACGTCATTATCAGTTTAATTATAAAGATGGGCTTGAAACCTTCAAGTTCGTAAACTCTACAAGTAAGAGCACCAAAGACAAGCATGATGCGCTTATCTGCCTTATGAAATTTTTTACAGACTTCAATGAATATGACAATGTCGGATATGTAATTGAATATCTGGACAAGGAGCAGTCTATACTGACCCGCAAAAACAAAAGAAATTATCTTGTGGCTAAAGCTGCTTATTTTCAACATTTTGAAAATTATAAAAAGGCCCATCAATTGTTGGACAGTGCCCTTTCTATAAGCAGAAGGAAACATGACAAGGCGAAACTAAGTTTTATTAATGGCCAGATGAGTGAATACCTCAAGGCTGAGTCAGGTGAAACAAAAGTAGTACTCGACTTTGATGCTGATAAAGAAGCATATAAAAACTACACAACAACAATTAAGGCCAATCCAAAATATGAATTGTGGTTCAATGCCCGGTTGAACAGGATGAGGGTTTCGCCAACCAGCGATTTGAAAGATGCAGACAAGGCCAGGAAATATTACAAGAAAATGCTGGCAGACATTAAAAATGTAGATTATAAAGACCGCATTTATTATGAATATGCCTCTTTTGAAAGAAAGCAAAAAGTATATCCTGATGCAGAAAAATTGTATAAAAAATCTGTAGTAAGTGCTACTAACAATCAAAGACAAAAAGCATATTCTTATCTGGCATTGGGGGAAATGTATTATGATGACCAACAGAGGTTTGAATATGCCAAATTGTATTATGACAGTGCTATTGCAATTCTCCCAAAGGACCATAAAGGATATGGAAAAATATATCGCAGACAAAGGATCTTAAAAGAATTTGTTGAACATCTTACCGTTGTAAAAAGAGAAGACAGCCTTCAGAAACTGGCAAGAATGGACTCTTCTAATCTGAACCAGTTTCTTGATAGTTATATTGCCAAAGAAGAAAAGAGGGTAAATGATGAAGCGAAAAGATTGGCAAAAGCTGCCAGGAAAAACGCAGTAGGGGGTAACCAAAGTCCTTTTAATTCCGATTTTAACCCAGGCGGGCCAACAAGTCCGGTAGCACCAACAACTGCACCTGCTGGTTTTGGGGTCGGGCAACAGACACCTCAATTTTATTTTTATAATCCTTCTTTGGCAGCACAGGGAAAAATAGAATTTCAACAGAAATGGGGCCGGAGAAAATTGGAAGACAACTGGCGCATAAGTGCCAAAGAATCTGGTCCTGATGAGTTGGCCCAAAGAAACCCAAATGACACTACGAAATCAAAATTGAATAAGAAGGGGCCGGATGGTAAAAGCATAGAAGTAAATAACGAGTCTGATGATGAGGTTCCGGTAATAAAAATAAACAAGGCCGACCTTGTCGCCACTATTCCCCTAACAGAAGAGAAATTAAAGGCATCCCACGAAAAAATACAACCCTCGTTGTTCCGCTTGGGTAAAATATACAACCAACATCTGAATGAACCAGAAAATTCAGTTAAATCTTTACAGAGATTGATTGATGATTATCCGGTGAATGAAAATGTCCCGGAAGCCCATTACATGATTTATCTTATTTCCAAAGGAAAGGATTCCTCCAGGATGGAGGTACATAAAAATATCCTTCTGCAAAAATACCCGCATACTATTTATGCAAAAATGATATTAAACCCCAATTATCTGGCTGAAAGCAAATTGCTTAATAAGCAGATTATGGCAAGGTATAAAGTGGCATATAATTCTTATTTAGCAAAAAATTATCACGAAGCTGACTCTCTTTTTACGCTGATCCAAACAGACTATCCAGATAGTGAGTTTGAACCTAAAATAGAACTTGTAAAAACCATTATTAAGGCCCGGGAAGGCCAAAAGGTAGAATATAGGGCTGGGCTCCAATCTTATACTGAGGAATACAAATCAGGTGCTTATCACGACTATGCACAGCAATTAATTGACAAATACGATGGTAAACAGCCCAAGGAAGCACTACAGGATACTGTAACGAAACCTTCTGCACCTGTTATGCCGGATAAATTTGTCCCTCAAAAAGATCAAAATAATCCTGCGAATGGCGATATGCCAGAGGAAGTACGAAAAATGTACGAACAGCAAATGCAAAACCGGACCAGGGGAAATATGATGAATAATCAGAACCAGCAAAAGCCTGAGCAACAAAATCCTGGACAAATACCAGCTGCAGATACCAGCTTAAATAAGCAACCAAATAACAAGGTGCCAACTCAGCCTGGCACCTCACCCGGTCAAATTCAGCAGCAAACACCTGTAAATGACCCTGGCAGCATGGCGCCGCCTGAATCCAGGCCTCAAGGTGGAAAGGTACCAGATCCATCTCAAACAGTTCCACCTGGCAATACAAACTTACCAGCGAACCCGGCTCCGGTTCAATCAGCACCACAGACAGTTCCGGCAAGCCCATCCAATCCCACTATGCCGTCAGCAGATCCTATTCAGACTGGTCCTGGAAATACATTAAACCAACAAAATTTGCAGCCTACATTGCCTGCTGGCAATCAAACTGCTCCGGCTGATCAGGGTACAACGCCGGGCACAGCTCCTTTGTCAGCACCAAATGGACAAACCGGTACTCCATTGCCAGCACAACCATCCGATCAGTCCATTCCAAATACAACACCTTCAACTCCTTCTGGAACCAGCACACCTTCCGGCCCGTCACCTGTAACTCCGGAACAACAGATATTGGACAATAAAAAAGGTTTCTAATGAAAGTCAGGAAGGTTTATATACAACCCTTACTGTTTTTAATTTGCATGGCATTTTTAGACCTCTCATGCAAAAAAAAGAAAAGCGATGACCCCTCCAATGTAATTTGCAATTATGTACCAACTTATATAGATACTGTTGTCAATATAACGGATATAAAGCTGATGTCATTGAAAACTGTGGGATATGTTTATTTAAAGGCCAGTAACCGTGGAATAATCCTTTATAAGGTTTCTGATACAGAATACCGCGCATTCGACCGGGCTTCATCCTATCAAATGGACGAAGTAGGCTGCCAGTTAAAAGTAGATCCTTCGGTTTTTTTTATGAAGGATACCTGCAGCGGTTCCAGGTTTGATTTTAATGGGAATGTGATTAAAGATCCGGCTGTGTGTCCGTTACTTCAATACGGTACTTCTTTTATTGATGGGGAAAGAATAAGGATTTTCCACAGTATATAGTTCTCAGTTCTCAATAAAAGACTTTAAATCAATAAGTTTTATTGTTTCTTCATAAATGGCTTTACCTATAATAATTCCGTCAACCCCAATTTCTCTCAGTTTTTCAACATCTTTTATTGTAGTTACGCCACCGCTGGCTATAACTTTTAGTTCGGGAAATTTGTCCAGGATTTCTTTATAAAGGTCAAAAGAAGGACCTTCCATCATGCCGTCTTTGGCTACATCAGTACAAATTGTATATTTTAAACCCGATCCCATGTAGTCATTAATTAAATCAAAAAGCCAGATGTCACTTGTTTCCTGCCAGCCATGTATGGCAATTTTTTTATCTTTTACGTCAGTACCAAGTATGATTTTTTCTCCACCATTTAGTTTAAACCATGATTTAAACAATTCCGCATTTTTGATGGCAATACTTCCTCCGGTAACTTGTTTTGCCCCACATTCGAATACAATCCTCAAATCTTCGTCAGATTGGACTCCACCACCAAAATCAACTTCTAAATGAGTTTTGCTGGCAATTGCTTCAAGGATATTATAATTAATAACTTTTTTTTCTCTTGCTCCATCTAAATCGACAAGATGAAGATATTTGATTCCAAAGTCCTGGAATTTTAAAGCAACATCTAATGGATTCTCGTGGTAACTTTTTTTTCTATTGTAATCGCCCTGAGTCAGGCGGACACATTTTCCATCAATCAGGTCAATAGCAGGGATTATTCTGGACATGTTCAGTTGTGGGTTTTGAGTGATGAGTTGTGAGCGATGAAAAATTATGAATGATGAGTTTTGAATTATGAATAATGAAAATCATTAAGATCATAAAAGAGCTTTATGAGATCCAATACACTACAACCTGCAGTGCACACTCACAACTCAAAACCCGCAACTCAAAACTATTTGAGAGCGTTGGCTTTATCAGTCATTCCCAGACTTGAATAGATTTCTTTAAGTGTTTTTTTTGTTGAAACATCATCGCTTTTTACCTGATATGCTTTTTCAAAATAGGGAAGTGAAATTTTTAAAACCTCTTTTGCCTGGCTTTCCATTTGTTTTCCTTTTTTCTGATAATCGCTTACCCCCATATTTCTTACTGTCCTTATAATGTCTACAGCAGGATTGTAAATCAAGGCGCCCATGTTGTAGTTGGCTTCAAAATTGGCAGGGTTTAAAGCCAATGCCGATTTATATGCCTCCTTAGCCTTATCAAGGTCTTTGTTTTTTTCGTATAGAGAACCTAAAATAAGATAACTTTCTACTTTTTTATCGCCTTTCTGAATGATGGTTTCCAGATTTGTAATGGCTTCGGTTAGCTTACCTGTTTTTTCCAGTATATCTACTTCCTGGCTAACAAAATTAGGATTGTTGGGGTACTTTGCTTTACCGATTCTCGCTATTTCCAATGCCTTGTTGAGGTCCTTTTCAGGTTCAACTGTTTTGTAGATGTATAATAAGTTTGTCAGTATTTCCGGTGAGGTGTAACCAGTTTTCTCCAATCCGTTTGTGTAAGCAATTTTTGCATTTTTATAATCATCCTTGGCAATAGCCATCTGGGCTGCATACACATAACCCAATGTATCCTGTGGTTTTAATGTTTGGTATATGGTAAAGTAATCATATGCTTCACCAAGTTTTTTGTCCTGATATGCCTGTATACCACCATTTTGGATAGCCACTGCTAAAGTCTGTGAGGCAAAGGCTTCTGCAAGTTCTTTTTTGTATTTTCCTGGTCTTTCCGATGTTTCATCAAGTAGTTTAGCTTTGGTATAAGAATCAAAAGCAATTTTAGCAGCATCAGGGTTTTGTTTTCCCAAGGTTGGGTCGAGGGATATTGCTTCGTATATTTTTCCCTTGTAATACCAGGTCTTAGTATCGTTTTTTGTTTTTTCATGCTCACTTGCTTTGTCAATGCTGGTCTTTGCATCGCTAAGCAAACCATCTTTTTGGGCTAAAATGGCATTCGTAACTTCTCCTGACTGAGCAAATGATATAAATGTAAAAAATGTAAGTATCGTGAAAGTTAAAGCCTGTTTCATAAGGTTAATTTAATTCGCAATTTGGTAAGAATGGGCTACAATCCAAAACGACATGCATTGTATAAATATTAACTTTGCGCAATGGATTATTTTAAACACTTACTCGATCTTTTAAAAGTTGAAAGGGATGAAGATAAGCAGCAATATTTAAAGGCAACGGAACAGTCTTCCGTTACAGACAGGCGGGCAAATGGTTTGTCGTGGTACCCTGTAGCCATCAGAGGAACTGAAATAAGCCGTGGCGATTATCTTACTGTTGAACTCGAAAGGACAACCCACCATGAAATTTACCACAAGTTCCGTTTTGGAATGCCTGCTGTATTTTTCTGCAACCACGATCCTAAAGTTGATAAGGTAGAAGGCACCGTTTCGACAGTTTTTGGGAACAGATTGAAGCTGACACTTAAAACTGATGAGTTACCTGAATGGGCACAGGATGGCAAGTTGGGAATTGATCTGTCTTTTGACGACAATACCTATGATGAAATGGAAAATGCTCTGAAGCGCGCACCATTATTAAAAGAAGATCATTCAGTAAGTTTAATTAATGTCCTTACAGGAACAAAGCAACCTGGTTTTAAGCCCTTAACTGAAGTATTCCGGTATAACAAGTTGAATGAATCGCAAAATCAAGCTGTTGATAAAATATTGTCGGCCAATGAATTGGCAATAGTTCATGGGCCACCCGGGACAGGAAAAACCACCACTTTAATTCAGGCGATCCTTGCCCTTATAAAACAGGATAAGAAGCAAATACTTGTGTGCGCACCAAGTAACACTGCAGTAGATTTATTAGCTGAAAAATTACATTCCGAAGGACTGAGAGTGTTAAGAGTCGGGAATCCGGCGAGGGTAAATGAAAATTTGATGGCTTTGACGCTTGATAGCCAGATGTCCGGACATGACCTTATGAAAGAAGCCAAAAAATTAAAGAAACAGGCCCAGGAATATAAAAGCCTCGCACATAAGTACAAAAGAAATTTCGGGAGAGAAGAAAGAGAACAACGAAAGTTATTATTTGATGAAGCACATAAAATAATCAAGGAAGTAGATAAAACCGAACAGTATATAATTGAAGATTTGGTGAATAAGGCTCAAATAATAGCAGCTACTCTGGTGGGGTCAAATCATTATACAGTCCGAAACTTAAAATTCCATACAATCGTCATTGATGAGGCTGGCCAGGCACTGGAACCAGCCTGCTGGATCCCTATTTTAAAAGCTGAGAAAGTTATTTTAGCGGGAGATCATTGTCAGCTGCCACCCACTATAAAATCCCAAAAAGCTGCCCAAATGGGTTTAAATAAAACGCTGCTTGAAAAATGTGTAGAACTTCATCCTGATGCTGTTGCTTTGCTGAATGTTCAGTATCGCATGAACGAAGTCATCATGGGTTATTCTTCAAAAGTATTTTATGAAGATAAATTAACAGCCCACGAAACTGTGGCAAACCATTTACTTTTTCCGGAAGATAAACCCTTGATTTTTATTGACACTGCAGGTTGCGGTTTCAATGAAAAGCAGGATGGCACAAGTACCACAAATCCGGAGGAGGCGGCTTTTTTACTCAAACATTTAACCAAAGTAATTTCTGAAAATCCTCAACTTATTGACGAAAAGCCTTCTATAGCCATTATTTCACCATATAAACAACAGGTGAATATCTTAAAAGACCTGATTGGAAGTTCAGAAGAAATAAAACCTTTTCTACCTTTTATCAGCATCAATACTGTAGATAGTTTTCAGGGGCAGGAGAGGGATATTGTGTACATCAGCATGACCAGGAGCAATGCAAACGGAGAAATAGGCTTTCTATCTGACATCAGGCGAATGAATGTGGCCATGACCCGGGCGAAGAAGAAACTGGTGGTGATAGGGGATAGTGCAACTTTAGCTCAATTTCCCTATTACAATAATTTTATTGCTTTTGCAGAAGATAAGGAGGCATGGGAAAGTGCCTGGGAAACAGTTTAATTAAAGCATAAAAAAAAGGGAGAATCAAATCCTCCCTTTTGTAAATCAATAAACTAAATACTAATCCTCATCATCATCGTCACGTCTCTTTTTAGGGATACCGGTACCTTTACCGCCACCTTTATTAAAGCCTCCGCCACTTTTCGAATCTTTATTTTTATCAGGGCCGCCTTTAAAACCTCCGCCTCCTCTGTTATTATCTTTGTTAAAACCTCCTCCACCACCACTTCCGCCGCGGAAACTATTACCGCCTCCGCCGCCACGATTAAAAGAATTGCCCCCACCGCCACTGCTTTCGCGGTTAAAAGAGCTTCCGCCGCCACTGCTATCACGATTAAATGAACTTCCTCCTCCTCCGCTATACCCGCCTCCACCTGAACCTGGTGATGAGCTTCCTCCGGATGAATTATCTCTGTTAAAGGCCGGTCTTCTCGGTGCCTCACTTCTTGGCCCAGATGATCCCGGCTCTCTTTTTTCTGATTTGTTAACCTTGATCATTCTGCCCATCACTTCCATGCCGTCAAGGGCTTTTATTGCACTTAAAGCCTCTTCGTCCTTGGGCATTTCCACAAATCCAAAGCCTTTATTCTGACGGGTTTCTTTGTCAATAATAATTTTTGCAGACGTAACTTCTCCATGTTTTTCGAAAAGTTCTTTGAGCTCACTGTCCTTTAACTTAAACGGAAGGCTTCCGACGAAAATGTCCATATTTGATTTTTATAAATAATTGTAAAGTTAAACGAAATTACTCCAACTAAGACAGTTTGTAAGTCTTAATTGTTGGCAAAAAGTAAAACAAAATGCTGTTAGATAATTCATCAACAAACTACGGATTATTTTATCCAACTCTCAACAATCAGTTTAAAATTTTGTCGTTCATTTGGTAAAATATTTGGAATGAAAACAGGGATGTTTGAGAAGCTACGTACTTCTGTATTTGAATCATCGGAAGAAGCTTCAAAAATGGTAGCAGCCGAAATTGCCACATTAATTAGATCCAAACAAAACCTTGGCCAACCATGTGTCCTTGGTCTTGCGACTGGATCAACTCCGAAAAGTGTTTATGCTGAACTGATTAGGCTTCATGTGGAGAAAAACCTCAGCTTCAAAAATGTTATCACATTTAATCTGGACGAATATTATCCAATTGCCCAGGAAGCGTTGCAAAGTTATTACAGATTTATGCACGAGCATTTATTTGATTTTATCGACATAGAAAAGCAAAATATTCATATCCCGGATGGAACAATTAGGATCGAAGATATAGCAGGATTCTGTTCAGAATATGAAAATAAAATAGATTCTTATGGTGGGTTGGATATCCAATTATTGGGCATTGGCCGCACCGGACATATAGGTTTTAACGAACCCGGTTCCAGAATGGATTCACTTACCAGACTCATCACTTTAGACCATGTTACCAGGGTAGATGCGGCAAGTGATTTTTTTGGAGAAGAACATGTGCCCCGAACCGCCATTACAATGGGAGTAGGAAGCATTTTTAAAGCAAAGAAAATAATCCTGATGGCCTGGGGTGAAGGTAAGGCAAGTATCATAAGCAAAACGGTCGAAGGACCAATAGTTGAAAATATCCCTGCCACATTTTTACAAAAACATCCTGATATCCAAGTCGTTCTGGACGACGCTTCAGCAGCTGAACTCACCAAAATTAAAACGCCCTGGTTGGTAAAAACTGTTACCTGGAACGAACAACTCAAAAAAAAGGCAGTGGTTTGGCTATGTGAGACTGTATCAAAACCTATATTAAAGTTAACAGACAGGGATTATAATGAAAATGGTCTTTACAACCTCGTTGCTCATCATGGCCCCGCTTATAATATCAATATTGAAATTTTTAATATCCTCCAAAAAACCATTTCCGGGTGGCCGGGTGGTAAACCAGGTTTTAATGATAATTCAAGGCCCGTAAAAGGAGATAAATTTCCAAAGAAAGTGCTGATATTCAGTCCGCACCCAGACGATGATATTATTTCAATGGGGGGTACTTTTATAAGGCTGGTAGATCAGGGGCATGATGTTCATGTTGCTTATCAGACTTCGGGAAATATAGCAGTGTATGACGATGATGTTGTTCGTTATGCAGATTTTGCCAGAGATTTTCATGAACATCTTCATCCCGGCAATGAGGAGCTTGTTACGATTTTTAAAAATATCACCCATAATCTAAAAAATAAATTACCTGGGGAACCAGATTCTCCTGAAGTAATGAAAATCAAAGGGTTGATCAGAAGGGGAGAAGCAAAAGCTACGTGCAGATATGTAGGGGTTCCGGAAGAGAATGTTCATTTTATCGACATGCCGTTTTACGAAACTGGTTTGGTAAAGAAAAATCCAATATCAAATGCTGATGTAGAAGTAGTTAAAAACATCCTCACAGAGATAAAACCTGATCAAATTTTTGCAGCCGGTGATTTGTCCGACCCACATGGTACACACAGGGTTTGTCTAAAGGCTATTTTGTTGGCCCTTGAAGATCTAAAAGCTGAAAACTGGATAAAAAATTGTACGACATGGCTTTACAGGGGTGCTTGGCAGGAATGGACAATAGACAACATTGAAATGGCTGTTCCAATTAGTCCGGACGAACTTATGAGGAAGAGAAGGGGGATTTTTAAACATCAATCACAAAAAGACGCACCAATGTTCCCTGGTTCGGATCCAAGAGAATTCTGGCAAAGGGCCGAAGACCGAAACCGGGCAACGGCAAAAAAATACGATGAACTAGGCTTGCCTGAATATGAAGCTATAGAAGCTTTTGTAAGGTTGAAATAGAATTAGCTCAAGTATTAAATGAATATTTGAAAATTAAAAAAGGCTTTTGTTTATTGAACAAAAGCCTTTTTTAATAATACTTGTACGTAATTAAATTACGTCCAGAGCTGACAAAACTATTATAGTTGCGCCACCTAGTAATCCAAGTACACCTAATATCCAAAAAGGAGTACTTAAAACCCCAAATCCACCTATAGCTACAGTAATTAATACTGCAAGCGAGATAGCAGCAATTATTATTCCAATTTTCATGTTTTTTTCAAGCGCCGGTCCCTTTTCCAGTTTTTCAATTTTCTTTTTGATCATTTTAGTAATTAGCCTGTCTTTAAAAGCTGACTTTTTCTTTTCAACAACAGGAGTGTTGATTATTTCCAATGATTTGGCACTAGTTTCTTCTATTTTTATTGAAACTGGTTTGACTTCAGTAACACTTGTTTCAATTGATGCACTAGCTTGCTCATCCAAAATAATAGCCTCATTTAAAATTTTAACATCCTGAGCCTTATAATTATTTACACTCTGATCGTGATAAGGTTTTCCAAAATTGAAAGTTGTGACTTTTTTTGAGCAGGAAAAAATACCCATAGAAATAGAAATTACTAAAACGTTTTGTAGAAACTTTTTCATAATAATTAGATGATTTAAGGGTTTAATGTTAAACAGATTTTAAAATAAACAATCAAAAGTAAAAATGATACTTTGACGGTTAATCTCAAAAAATCTATGCCATTTAATTAATCTAAAACATTATCCCCACAGACGGGGAAGCATAAAATGTAAAAAATGCACCTTTAGAATCAAAGTTGGTTTGTCCACCAATAAGCATGTTGGCGATAATCTTTCCTGGTAAAAGCTCTACCTGATATCCGGCACCAATACTACCTATTAGAGGCACCAATTCTGTATAATCTGCATTGCCATTCGCATCATAATTATTTGGGAACCTTGTATTCAATGCAAAAGGTCTTGTACTTCCGTCAAAATACAGAAGTTTACTGAAGCCAGCAGCTGCCTGAACATAAAAGCCTGAAGGGGCGAGGGTTAATTTCTTCTTATTTAATGGAATATAGTAACGGCCAATTATTTCTGCCAGATATCCGGTTTTAAAAAAATCATCACTGATTTTGTTTTTTATCGCATGGCTGCCTTCAAGGCCACTAACTTTGCCTATAATATTCAAAGCAATGGAAACCTTAGCAGAAAGAATAAATTCAGCTTCTACTCCAAGAGATGACCAGTAAAATGCAGGCTGAAGTTTTAAATTGAACCTGGAGGCGTGGCTGCCTTCTTTGATGTTTGTAAGTCCAGACTTTCCATATTTTAAACCTGTTCCTGCATATGTTGATATTGAAAAACAACAAATGACAAGACAAAAAGTACAGATTTTAGACATATTTTGCCTGGTTCATAGAAGTAAACATGCCAAATTTAGTAATTTTTTGAGATTGCATGCATAAATCACCTTCTAACGTTAAATTTGTAGCATTATTCATTTCATTTTATGCTGGACCTTATCAATAGCATCAGACAAAGTTCTGAGGGATTTCAAATAAAAAATGCGGAAGACCTCGATAAATACAGGATTCACTTCCTGGGCAGAAATGGTTTGATGAACGATTTGTTTGAAAAATTTAAAGCGGTTGCGCCAGATCAGAAAAAGCAGTTTGGAAACGTTATCAACCAATTAAAAAATGACTTGCAGGCAAAACTCGATTCTTCAAAAGAAGCATTGGAATCAGATAATGATAAAAGCGTTTCTGAAGAGTGGGATTTTACCCTTCCTGTTATACCTGATCTTACCGGGAGCAGACATCCATTGACAATAGTGAGGGAGAGAATGATTGAAATATTCGAAAGAATGGGATTTAATCTATCTGAAGGACCTGAAATAGAGGATGATTGGCATAATTTCTCTGCACTTAACTTTCCCTTGAACCACCCTGCCAGAGAAATGCAGGATACTTTCTTTATTGAAAAAAGTCCGGATGTAGTTTTGAGGACTCACACTTCAAGTGTTCAGATTAGAGTGATGGAAAATGCAAAGCCTCCATTCAGGACGATATCTCCTGGAAGGGTTTACCGGAATGAAGCCATTTCAGCAAGGGCACATTGCATGTTCCATCAGGTTGAAGGCTTGTATGTAGATAAAAATGTAAGCTTTGCTGATTTAAAACAAACCTTATTTCATTTCGTATCAGAAATGTTCGGTAAAGAAATCAAAGTCAGGTTTAGGCCTTCATTTTTTCCTTTTACCGAGCCAAGTGCTGAAATTGATATTTCGTGCCTTATTTGTAAAGGTTCCGGCTGCAATATCTGCAAACAAAGCGGTTGGGTTGAAATTGGCGGTGCAGGAATGCTGGACCCTGATGTGTTAAAGAATTGTAAAATTGACCTGGAAGTGTATTCTGGTTTTGCTTTTGGAATGGGAATAGAAAGGATGACTATGATAAAATACCAGGTCAGAGATTTACGTTTGTATACCGAAAATGATATTCGTTTCCTTAAACAATTTAAATCAAATTAATCATCAATAAATCGTTTTTTGAGTTGAAAGTTTCCTATTCTGTAATTAAGTTTGTCCTAACTGAGCCTCCATATGATGAATAAAGCAATTTTCTTTTTATTACTGACTTTTAACGCCTATTGTCAGCCCGTATTGACCTTGCCAGAAGAATCTTATGATTTTGGCACAATTGAAGAAGGTATTCAGGCATCACATACTTTTGCAGTAAAAAATTCTGGCAACCAGCCTCTTATCATTTCAAACGTCAGGCCTTCCTGTGGCTGCACAACTCCTGACTGGACTAAATCACCCATTCAACCTGGTGGAAATGGGACTATTATGGCTACTTATAACAGCCAGGGGCGCCCTGGCGCTTTTACTAAACTAATTACAGTAGAAACTAATATTCAAGGCCAGGCCAGGTCTTTGACTATCAAGGGTTTTGTTGGTCCTAAAGTGGATAAAGTTTACACAGAAGAAGAAAAGAAAAACTCTCCTAAAGTAACTTTTGAAAGATCTGTCTATAATTTTGGTAAAATTGAAACCGGACAAACTATCAGGCAGAAAGTAAAAGTCACAAATACAGGAAAATCCAACCTAAAAGTAAATGGGATACAAAGCGGTTGTCATTGTGTAGAATATACGTTAAAAAAACCAGAAATTGCGCCAGGAGAATCTACAGAAATTGAATTTCTTTATAAACCTTCAAATCAGGAGGAACAAAACGATATTGTGACACTTTCAACAAACGATATAATATCAAAAGATCAGTTTGTGAGTTTTAAGGCAAAAGTTGTTCCGGGATTTGGAAGCGGTAATTTATTAAACACAGCTCCTTCACCTTCTCCGTTTAAATAGTATATAGGTTTTGAATACCTCAGTTAAGAAATAACAACCAAAATAAAGATATTATGTCTGAAGAAGATGACTTATTAAAAGAAGATGATTTACTGAAAGAGGAGGATTTACTAAAAGGTGATATACCTGAATATAGTGAAGAAGATGACTTA
Source organism: Cytophagales bacterium (assembly GCA_025360395.1). GTDB lineage: Bacteria > Bacteroidota > Bacteroidia > Cytophagales > UBA9547 > UBA9547. The sequence goes on from JANYCH010000077.1 coordinate 13,833, forward strand.
TATGCAAGCTATGATGCGTTCAAAGCTTTGTTAAATGCGGGCTTATCAAGAAGGGAAGCGATGGAAAGAACTGGTCTGGATGAAGAAACACTTCAGTTGATGGAACAGGAAGATGATGTTATTGACTTCAAAAACGATGCGAAAGAAGTTTGGGACGATGAAGAAAATATGGCTTTTGATGAAAAATTCATGAGTTCAGATGACATGACCGATGATGGAGATGGAAATGATGATGGATTCTCTGACGATGTTTCTGACGACTACGGTTCAGGTAGTAGCGGTGCAGGCGGAGGTTGGGATGATTTTGACTAAAATCTTTTAGCTAACCAATTTTCTACTTAACTTTACAGTAATAATAGGGAACGGCATTGCCGTTCTTTTTTATTTTGCTTTAACACAATTATAAATCATGAGTAAGCTTTCATATTATAGCCAGGAAGGACTAGCAAAATTAAAAGACGAATTAAGCTTTCTTAAAACAAAGGGTCGCTCGGACATGGCCAAGCAAATAGCTGAGGCAAGGGATAAAGGTGACTTGAGCGAAAACGCTGAGTACGATGCCGCAAAAGATGCACAAGGCCTTCTGGAATTAAAAATCTCTAAACTCGAGGAAGTCTTGTCTCATGCCAGGATTCTGGATGAAAACGATGTAGACCTTTCAAAAGTGTCTGTTTTTACCTGCGTAAAAATTAAAAATACAGCCAATAAAGCTGAGATTAAATATACTTTGGTTTCTGAAGAAGAAGCTAATCTGAAAGAGAACAAAATTTCAGTCAAATCTCCGATTGGTCAAGGTTTATTAGGTAAAAAAGTTGGGGACATTGCTGAAATTAAGGCCCCTGCAGGAATGGTCAAATTCGAAGTATTGGAGATCACTATGGGTGTGATTTAGTTATGTCTTCTATTTTTACCAAAATTATAAATGGAGATATCCCCTGCTATAAAATTGCAGAAGATGATCTCCATTTTGCTTTTCTGGATATTAATCCCCTCTCGGAAGGTCACACACTGGTAATCCCTAAACAAGAAACAGATTATATCTTTGATCTGGAGGATAGTGCGTTGTCATCCTTACACATATTTGCCAAAAGAATAGCAGTTGCTTTAAAAAAATCGGTGCCTTGTGTTAGGGTAGGAGTGGCTGTAATAGGTTTGGAAGTACCTCATGCTCATATTCACCTGGTGCCGTTCAGCAATATGCAACAAATGAATTTTTCAAATCCCAAGCTGAAATTTACCAATGAGGCACTTGATGCAATTGCTGCCAGAATCCGTAAGAACCTTTAAATTTCATCATCAAAGTTTTTTTCCTCCTTTACTTCTCCCGTTTCAAGATAAAATTTCCATATCCCAATCATTTCACCGTTTTTATACTGGCCTGTCGCTTCAGGTTTACCATTTTCGAAATAGAACTTCCATGCTCCATCTTTTGCACCTTGCTTAAAGGTACCAACGCCTGAAATATTGCCATTTTCATGGTAGTACTTCCATTCGCCATCTGGTATTCCATTTTTATATTTCCCTGAGGCAGAAAGTGCTCCATTGTCTGAATAGCTTTTGCGCTGGCCATTTCCATCTTTAAAATCCCCATTGTCCAATTTACTTCCGTTCTTATCTACAAGGTCGCTGATGCTTATTAATCTGCCTTCCTTCCAGTTTTCTGTTTGCATCAGGCGGGCATTGTCGTAATAGTAAGTCCAAACACTGTCTTCGTTTCCGGCGATATATTTGCCTGTATTTGCCATTTTTCCATTTGGATGGTAGTATCTCCATGTTCCTGTTTCGTCGCCGCTTGCATAATTTCCCTCTGATTCTAACTGGCCTGTAGGGTAATATATTTTCCAATAACCATCCTCAAGGCCATTTACAAAATATCCGTCCATATTCTGTTTACCATCTTCATAAAAGCTTTTCCAGTGACCGGATTTGTCACCAGAAATATATAAACCTGTTTTAGAAATGGTACTGTCAAGATAAAATTCAGTCCAAATTCCTTCCTGGTTTCCTTTTTCATATTTTCCGATGGCGGCAATTTTACCATTTTCATGATATTCTTTCCAATCTCCTTCCTGTGAGCCATGGACAAAACTTCCCTGTGATTTTATTTTACCATTTTCATGAAATTCTGTCCATACACTGTCTTCTTCCCCGTTCTTATATTTTCCAATTGAAGATAGTTTTCTGTTTTCATAGAAGTCTTTTGATAAACCATTTTCCAGGCCTTTAGTAAAATGTGTTTCAGATGCTGGTAAACCATTTTCATAAAATTCTCTTACAAGTCCATCAACCAAGCCTTCTTTATAAATTAAGTCCATTTTTGGTTTTCCATCGGGATAAATCAATTTACCCCTTCCATCTTTTAAACCGTTTTTATAATTATAGAATGCATATAGAATACCATTTTCGTCATATAACTTCACCTGACCAGAACCTTTGCTGAAGTCACCTTTGTCCAGCACTTTTCCTTTTTGGTCATTACATTCAGAAATTTCTTTTAAATGGCCTTTGTCATAAATTTCTTTCCTCGCTATTTTTTCGTTCTCATAATACTGAATGAAAGTTCCGTCTGATTTTCCTTCATGAAATGACCTTTGACTTTGAAGTTTACCAGAAAGGAAATAAGTCTCCGAATTCCCATCAGGGACATCATTCCGGTAAAAAGTTTTAGACTGTATTTTGCCATTTTCAAAGTAGAGGATCCATTCGCCCTCCTTTTTGTCTAAAACGTATGAACCTTCTTCTGTAGGTTGTCCGTTCATGTCAAAGCTTCTGTATTTTCCCTGTTTAAGGTCGGATTTAAACAAAATATCTTTTTCCAGAGTACCATTTTCATAATAATATTTCCAGGTGCGGTCTTTTTTGCCTAATTCATAATATCCTGAAACCTGCATATTTGCATTTGGATAAAAGGCTGTATATAAGCTATCGAGTTGATTTTCCTTGTTAAAACCAGTTTCTGAAATTTTACTGTTGCTGTAATAGAAAGTAAAAGGGCCTTTCTCTTTGTTGTTTTTAAAATTTACTAAACCTTTTAATTTTCCTGTTTCATAAAATAATTTCCATGTGCCGGTTTTGATAGAATCATCGGATAGAAAACCTTGTGTTTTAAGGGCCTTGCTGGGATAATATTCTAAGAGTGTATCCTGAGAAACACCAGTAAAAGAATGAACAATAAAAAAGATAAAAAATATTATTTTATTCATATTAATGGCGATTTGCCTGTTAGAACATTTACTTAGCATTAAAATTAATAAATTATCATTATGTTATTAAATGAGCAAATTAATAACAGGGTAAGTGTTAAGTAATATTAGGACACTGTCCATTATAATTCATCTTAACTATTTTTAGTAAAATGTTAATTTTTGCTAATTTTAAAGCTTTTGATAAATGATTATATTGAAATTTGAAGAATAACCTACTAATTTTTATTCCTACATATAATGAAGCTGAAAATGTTAAGATCATTTATCAGTTGATAAAGTCAATACAACTTCCTGAAAAGTTTGATATTCTTTTTTTGGATGATAATTCACCTGATGGGACTGGTGAGATTATCAATGAAATTGCAGTTAGCGACCCATCAGTATTTTATATTCACCGCAAAGGGAAATACGGGATAGGGAGTGCACACCAGGCCGGAATCGCCTGGGCTTATGAGAATCATTATAAAACACTTATTACAATGGATTGCGACCTTACGCATTCTCCTGAATATATTGTTAAGTTTTTTGAAGCCGGTAAAAATAGCGGACTTGTTTTAGGTTCCCGATACCTTGAAAAAGACAGTCTTAAAACCTGGAATCTTTATAGGAAGTTGCTAACAAATTTGGGACATTTTTTAACAAAAAATATGCTTAATATGCCGTATGATGCAAGCGGCGCATTCAGATTATATAGGCTAGATTTAATAAATCCAGGTGTTTTTGAGTTGATCCAATCAAAAAGTTATTCCTTTTTCTTTGAGAGCTTGCTCATCCTTCATCTCAATAAGGTGAAAATAACAGAAATTCCTATTAAGCTACCTAAAAGAACTTATGGCAATTCAAAAATGAATATCAGGGATGCGTGGACAAGTTTTTATTTTCTTTTTAAAATGTTTAAAAAGAAACAGTTTTTTAAGAGAACCATGATATATGATTAAAGGCGGAAATAAAGAAATTGTATTTACCGGTAAAGACGGGGAAGTTCAGGAAGATTGGAATATTTATTGGTCTAACCAAAACAAAACAAGCAGTAAGGTTTATGATAAGTTTGCAGATTTCTATCGCAACAATATCATAAGACGGGCTTTAAACCATTTTATATTTAAGCACTTTGTACCTCATAATGAAATACTTCATGCAGGATGCGGAAGTGGTAAAGTTGATACGGATGTAATTGATTCATATCAGGTTACAGCACTGGATATTTCATATACAGCACTTCAGATATATGATACAGTAAACCCACAAAAGGCCAAATTAATACAGGCAAGTATTTTTGAAATGCCATTTGAAAATGAATCTTTCGATGGAATCTATAACCTGGGTGTGATGGAACATTTTGAAGAGGTTGAGATTCATAAAATTTTAACAGAATTTAAAAGGGTTTTAAAGCCCGGTTGTAAAATTGTATTGTTCATCCCTCCTGTTTTTGGGCTTACGGTTAGGGTGCTGGATACTGCTCATTTTATTTTGAATGATGTTTTTAAACAGAATATAAAACTTCATCCGGATGAGATTACCCGTGTGAAATCACACAATCATATTAAAAAGATTATTGAAAAGGCAGGTTTTGAATTTGTTGAATA
>JANYCH010000088.1 GCA_025360395.1 Cytophagales bacterium
TTTTATGAAAGAAAAGTCAATGAAGGCAAAAACAAGATGAGCGTGATTAATTCAGTAAGAAATAAACTAATCCATAGGGTATTCGCCAGTGTAAACCAGAATAGAAAATATGACAAAATTTATACTCCTTTACTTGCTTAAACCATAGAAATCAAAGGCGGGGGAAGAACGTTCTGCAATTGGGAAGTCTATTAAAATGAATGTTGAATGAATATTCTGGGAAAAGGATTCAATAAATCCCCAATCAGTTACAAACAATAACAAATAGAAAATAAATCGAAGTAACTATGTTCGGCCAGTTCATCGAAAACATAGCCAAATTGGATGTTTGAAGGACGCTTGCCGAAAAATACATTGGGAAAATACTTTTTCAATCCGGCAAATTTTGGCGAGTGGGTATTTAACTCCCCGTATATTTTGATGGTGGTCGTCTGTCCAAGTCCAAGTTCGTCCATCACAAGGAAAATGTAATACAAAAAGTCTTCGTCAGTCTTAAAAAAGAACTTATTGCAAAATTTTAGGTGAGAACCCTCCCTTACAATAATGCTCATAAACTCCAGTCCTACACATAGTAAAACCGAGGCCTGGTATGTTCCGGAGGGTTGTCTCAAACAAGCTTCGATCAAAGGTGTAGTGTGGTGCATAAACTGCACATTCTTACCTGGATAAAAAGATTTTACCCAACGTTGGTAGTTGTCGTTTAAAGCAAAAATATTGACAATACCAGCTTGCTTGTGGGTGTATTCTGAAACTGTTTCAATAGCTGTATCTACCTCACAGTTAAGTTTCAGGTAGTTTAATGCATTTTCACCTTTATAAAGACTTAAAGGAATGAGGGTAAATTTATCATTGGCAACACAGATATGGACCGACTTCCAAAACCTGGCTGGTAAATAAGGATGGTTTTCAACAATAGTTGAAAGCTTTTCAGCAAAATGATGCGATTCCGGATTTACATCTGTTGCGTAAGATTCAAGGGCAAGACACCTGTTGCTTTCTGAATCAATGACACAAAAATGTAACCGGGCTGGACCCACAAGAAGGAACAACCGATAATGTAAGAGGTTTTCGGCCTCAAAACGGTCGTCAGTAATTTTTAAAAGTGGTTCAGTGTAAATTTTATCCCGTACCAAACTAAAAGTATAATTGAATCTGTGCGTGTTGTCGTAAATTTAAATTATAAATCGGGAAAAGATATTCTTCTTAGTCACTTTTATAGCAATTTTGTTTCCTGATTTATTTTCAATTCACAGAATGGCCTTAGCATGATCCCGAATACCAATTTTTTAGTTTACCAGGCTTATGGGATTACCGATGTTATGAATGAAGCGATGGTTTCGATCGCTTCACTTTATAAAGTCACAACTGACGAAAACAGGCCTGCTATTTACATTTATACTGACTCTCTGGATTATTTTAAGCAATTTCTAAATTCTGAAATCCATTATGTAATAACTGAAAAGCAGGTTTGGGATGAGTGGAAGGGAAAGCAAGGTTTTGTACATCGGGCCAAGATTGAAATGCTGCTTGATTTTGCAGAAAACCATTCTGGTAATATCTTGTATTGTGATACAGACACCTATTTTTTACAGGACCCTGTTTCATTATTTACCCAGATTGAAAATGAAAAGTTCGTGATGCATACCGATGAAGGGATGTTAAATGGATCTATAAATAAAGTATTTCAAAAGCTTGAAGTGTTCCTAAAGTCATACCGTTTAGAAGATCTTAAAATCCCTTCCTCCACTCATATGTGGAACGCAGGAGTGTTGGGTTTCAAGTCGGGTGACAGGAATATGTTGAGGCAGGTCCTTGTCCTTGCAGATGATCTCTATCTGAAGTATCAAAAACATGTGATGGAGCAATTGGCCTTTTCATTCTATTTTTCACAAAGGGAACGCATATCATGTGAAAGTACAGTATTTCATTATTGGGACTTCAAAGAGTACAGGGAAACGCTAAAAAGTTTTTTTGAGGATAGAAAGCACCTGTTATTCGAAAAATGGCAGGCAGAAACAGACAATATTTTGCCAATGGATTTAATCAAGGAAAAGCACGATTTTCTTAAAAAACCTTATTGGGAAAGAAAGATCTTAAAACTATTTGGAAAAAAATAAATCCGTTTTTAAAACTATACTGTGGATTAGGATATTGAATTAGCCAATTTTCTTATCCTAAAGTCTTCTCTTTAGGGGGATTTAGAGGGCTCAAATGGTGCTTTAAGCTTTCATCCATTGCCGGATATTGAAATTTAAACCCTGCTTCTGATAATTTTTTCGTAGAAACTTTAATACCTCCAATTACAGATTCTGCAAACTCGCCAAGCAATAATTTTAATGCGAATGCTGGAATATTGGGCAACAGGATCGCCCTACTTACCATTTTTGCAATCTTATGTGTTAGTTCAGAATTTGTTACGGGATTTGGTGCCACCACATTGTAAGGCCCTGATACCTTGCCATTTTCGAGGGCAAAACAAAAAGCATTGACTACATCAGAAATATCAACCCAGGAAATGAATTGATTTCCTGAAGCTAATGGAGCCCCTATACCATATTTTACTGGAGTTAGCATTTTGGGTAGTGCACCACCTTTTTCTGTTATAACTATACCTAACCTCAAGGCTACTTTTCTCAGTCCTTTGACAGAAGAATTAAATAATTCGTCTTCCCAAGCTTTTACAACAGTTGCAAGAAAGTCTGATCCTGGTTTCGAATTTTCATCCAAAGGTTTTTCGTTGTCAATATTACCATAAATACCTATGGCAGAGGCATTAATAAAAGTTTGGACCTTGTTTTCATAAACGCCAATGTTTTCAAGCAATAATCTGGTAGAAAGAACACGGCTATTTAAAATTTCTTTTTTGAATTCTTTATTCCAACGTTTTTCGCCCACGTTTGCGCCGGCAAGATTGATTATCGCTTCTACATTTTTGAATGCATTTTTGTCAATCAGGCCTTTTTTAGGCTCCCATTGAAAAAAAGTAATATTTGGGATGTTGGCTTTTTTGCCCCTGCTCAGGATATTTAATTGATGGCCTGATAAAATTAATTTATCAGCTAACTCTCTTCCAATTAAGCCGGTGGCACCTGTTAGTAATATTCGCATTTTAAGGATTTTTCATAAAATTAAACTATGTTCATTATCAATTGTTTACAAAAATGAATTAAAACAGGTGGCATAGATTTTTATTATTTAATTGTTGTCCAGTTAATAGCAGGATTTTTAAAAGCTTAAATTTTAAGTTTGTATTATTGTATCAATTCCAATTTTTAAATTAATAATTCAATTAGTATGAATAAAGTAAGTGTAGTTGCCATTCTTTTAGCAGCAGGGTCTTTTTCTGCATGTGTAACCAAAAAGAAATACAGGGAGCTTGAATCAAGGAACAAAAATATTATGTCGGATATGGGTGCGGCAAGCGCCAAGCTTATTGAGTGCGACAGAGATAAAATAGAAGCATTAGCCAGGTTAAGAGCATTGGAAGAGCAAAATGCTTATTTGAAAAAGAACTCTGATGATTTAATAAACAATGTTGGTAACCTAACTACTTTGACAAGTAAAGGCGCTGCTAACCTTGAAAAATCTTTGGAAAGCATAAAAGAAAAAGACGTAAGGATAACACGGCTACAGGATGCATTAACAAGAAAAGATTCTGTGACACTTGCTATTGTTACCAGTCTTAAAAGTTCGCTTGGTAATGTAAATGACCAGGATATTGAAATTAATGTGGAGAAAGGAGTAGTGTTTGTATCTATTGCTGATAAACTGCTTTTCCAAAGCGGAAGTTATACTGTACAAGATGCTGCAAAAACGGTTTTAGGTAAAGTGGCAACAGTTGTCAAAGCTAAACCGGATTTTGAGATCATGGTGGAAGGACATACTGACAATGTTCCTGTCAGCAAGGGTTCATTGCTCTTGGATAACTGGGATTTGAGTGTTAAAAGAGCGACCGCCATTGTGCGTGTACTTCAAAATGAATTTGCTATTGAACCAGGCCGTATAGTAGCTGCCGGAAGAGGCGAGTATGTTCCTTTAACAAGCAATGATACACCAGATGGAAGAGCCCGTAACAGACGTACAAGAATAATTGTATTACCTAAACTTGACCAGTTTTATAAAATGGTTGAAGAAGGAATGAAACAGGCACCAAAATAGTTGTCTAAAAGATTTTACAGATAAAAAGGGTAACCAAAAGTTGCCCTTTTTTTATGCCCTATATTTTTTTAATATTTTTTATTCTAAACTCCAGTTCGTGGCACGGATATTTATATTCTTAGGAAAACGACATAATCTTTAAAAATATATAAACATTTTAGATATAAAAATCATGGAAACTACTCAAATCATCACTTCAAATTCACCACGGGTTGAAAACACAATAAATTTTCTTGCTCCTAATGCAGACTCTATTAACAAACGTTTGCAGGTAATTGAAAAGGAGTGGGATTTGGACAGGGTTTATGAAATGAATGAAGATGTAGCCCAATTAAGCGGTACTTTATTGGGAAAAATTATTAACAGACAATATAATTCTTTGCCTGTTTTGACAACAACATTCCTTGCTCAGGAAACAACTCCTTATTGGAACCCACCAATTGCTTTATTTAAATCACTTGGTTACAGGACAAAATCTGAAATTGATACTGAAAGAAAAACATTAATTACATTATTGAACAATGCTGATTCTGAATTTAATTTCAGTGAGGCTGCAGTAGCGTAATTAAAAAATATCTAAAATGTTAAAAAAGGAAGGCCAATTGGTCTTCCTTTTTTTATTTTTCTTAACACGATAAAAATAGAAATTAAATTAAATATGGTCTGATTTAACCATTTAGATTTGCAAGTGTAAATGGAGCCAATTCCCCGACGCAATCAGACTAACATGAAAAATAATATTTCTACTACTGTAGATGAAAACCAACCTAGGTTCAATTTAAATTTTAACATCAAGAAATTAAGAAATACAATTTTAGGAATAATCACTTGTGTTTTAGGGCTTGTATATCTTGGGTTTGAGTATTTCCAGGAAGGCGATTTTTTTATTTATTACCATGCTTCGAAAGAATTATTTGAATT
>JANYCH010000132.1 GCA_025360395.1 Cytophagales bacterium
TTGAAATGTGCCAGGCTGAATCCGGTTGACATCAGTTTCATTAATGCACACGGAACAGGGACCGAAAACAATGACTTAGCAGAAAGCAACGCAATGTTAAGGTTATTTGGAGATAAGGTAGATTTTGCTTCTACCAAATCCAACACAGGCCATACTTTAGGCGCTGCTGCTGCCCTTGAAGCAGTTTATTGTATTTTAAACCTTCAGCACCAGGAAACTTATTCAAACCTTCGGTTTAATAATCCAATTCCTGAAACAGGATTATATCCGGTCGAAAAATATACCCAAACACCTATAAAACATGTAATGTCCAATTCCTTCGGATTTGGAGGGAATTGCAGCAGTTTGATCTTTTCCAGCATTTAGAAGTATGTTTTATATTCACCATACTACCTGCATTTCTCCCCAGCAAACTTTTGGGAAGGTTGATTTAAATGATTTGAAAGAATCTGTTGATAATGAACTCTCTGCTCTGGAACCAGCTTATGATGCAATTCCGACTGGTCAATTAAGAAGAATGGGGAAAGCTGTAAGGTTTGGGGTTGGTGCCGGTCTTGCATTACTTAAAGGTCAAAATGTCAACGGCATTATCATAGGTACGGCTAATGGCGGATTGGAAGACTGTGTCAAATTCTTAATCCAAATCATTGAATTTGAAGAAGGGCGGTTAACACCTACCAATTTTGTTCAAAGCACAACGAATGCAGTGGCCTCTTCCTTGGGCCTTATGTCAGTTAATAAAGGGTACAATGTTACACACGTTCACAGAGGCCTTTCTTTTGAAAACGCCATGCTGGACACAGCCATACTATTAAATGAAAATCCGGATGATACCTACCTTTTAGGTGGCCTGGATGAAATTTCGCCATATAACAATACAATTGAAAGCTTAGGAAAGTGGTATAAAGACTTTCCAGTTTCTAATACAGAACTTTTCCAAATTAAGTCTCCCGGAACTTTGGCTGGTGAAGGCGCTTCAATGTTTCTTGTTAATAACAATCCAACAGGGGCAATCGCAAAAGTGGTAGCCCTGAAAATGTCGCATGTAACTGAAAAAGATGAAGTTATAAAGAACCTGAAATCCTTCCTTGCTTCCCATTCTATAAAACCTGATCTCTTAATTTCCGGAGAAAATGGTGATGAGAGACATTTGCCCTTTTATGAAGCCGTGGAAAACGAACTTTCAGATGAAACAAGCATAATCCGTTTCAAACACATGAGCGGGGAATACGCCACATCATCGGCCTTTGCATTGTGGCTGTCCAGTATTGTCCTCAGAATGGAAGAACTGCCTGCACACTTATTTAAGAAGAAAACGAAAACTGGTTTTAGCACAGTATTGATTTACAACCATTTTAAAGGGGCACAGCATAGTTTTGTACTTGTGAATAAATAATGGGCTTCTTTGAAACAATTGCCTTGATTTGCCCATTATCAATAGAGGCTAAAAAATCATTATCTGAAATTGCAAAAGTTATAAGGGTCTCCAAAAACCACCTTTTGCTGGAAGAGGGTAAAATATGTGAATATCTCTATTTTGTCGAAAAAGGTTGCCTGAGAGGATTTATGAACCTGGATGGGAGCCTTGTTACTTATTGGTTTGCCATAGAAGGTACTTTCGCAACATCCTTTGGAAGTTTCATTAGTAGGCAAATTTCGAAAGAAAGCATTTTGACTATTGAAGATTGTGAACTAATTGCCATCCATTATAATGACCTTTCAGTACTCTACAGCCAATACCATGAATTTGAAACTGTTGGAAGGATTATAAGTCAGCAATACTATCTTCAATTAGAAGAAAGGACGTATGGCCTTCAGTTTTTATCGGCAAAAGAAAGATATGATCAATTGGTTATAGCTTTTCCCAGCCTTTTGCAAAGAGTGCCCTTAGGACACATTGCTTCTTACCTTGGTATATCACAGGAAACCCTAAGCAGGATCAGGGCAAAATTTTAACAGATTTGTTTTTTTGACAAATGTCAAAAGGTTTTGGCATGCGTGCTCGGCATGTTTTAAAATTCCCTATAGTATTAAAAATATGTTCATCATTTGTCAGGCAAGAATTTATCTAAGATTATAATATACCAGAAATACGTCGGACAAGCCTTTCGTTATTCCGTTATAATTTCGAGTCTCTTCGTAACACAGGCCGGAAGCTTGTAAATAGCCCAGGCTGGTATGTTGCAGGCCTGGGCAGACCTTAACCTAAATTATGGATAGTTGAAATTAGTAGAGAAGGTGATTATTTTATTACTCCTGAATTAAAATCAGTGGACACGAAACTTCCTCCACCTCCCGATACCAGAATTTCATCTATTTTTATAACTGAACTCTTGACTGCTGAAGAATCACATAATACTACAAAATTTAAAATAAGATCTCTCGACCCAAATGATGGGTCTTTTGATACTATGGAATCTCCTTCAAAATACACCTTGCTTGTTAACTCATTTGCTTTCCGTGTAAAAATGAATTGAGCATTTGTAGGCGCATGTCCCAAATAATTTATTGTTAAAGGAGGTACCGTTCCTGAGTATACGGCAAAGGTACTAATCATTGCATTATAGGTTTTTGGAAAATTCTGAACCCCATTTACAGAAGCAAGTACTTCAGATAATGAAATTCCCATTGATCCATTGTTTAAAGTATCTGATAACTTTATAAATGGAACAGAAATTTTTAACGTAAAATCAGCTTTTAACCAGCAATTTGAATTCGTAGAAGTATAAAAATGTCTTTCTTGCTTAGCATGTAAAGAAACAATCTTTAATAAGCCGCTTTTAATTTCAACAGTGTCATTGCCATACCTTGAAGATTGCCATACTCCTGGTATACAATTTTCGTGAACTAAAATAGTTTCATTTGTCTGCGAAGGAAGCGGATCAGAATTATCTTTCTTTTTGCAAAAAGTAAAAAGAAAGAAAGCACAGCTTAGTATTAAAGAAGATTTTGACATTTTGTTTATAGATAGGTTAATTAAAAGTAAGGTTTACTCTACAAAGACTTTCTGCCTGGTCCCGTCAGAAAAAACTAATATCAAAACACCAGAATGAGTAGCACTTTCTTCTATTTTGCGACCCATTAAATCATACCTCGCTACTATTTGTTTTTTGTTTACAAGCCCATCATTTTGCTGCTCCATGGAAGTAATAATACCTGATTTGTAACCTGTTGCCACAAAGTTATCGATGGTTAAGTTAATGGAAAATGGAGCAGTTGTCGTAAAAAAAGCCAGTTTGCATTTGGGGGGCTCAGGTGTTTGGTCGCACATACAATTATACAATTGCCTTTCAGTCTGCCCACTTGGACAGGTGACAAATTTTGTCTGCATTGTGATGTTGTTAGTAGTAGAATTGTATTTCATAAAGCTGTGTGTTCTGTTTAGTGTAAAATGGATGAGGTTGTTTACTTTTTTCAAACTGTCCGCTGGCAACGTAATTCTTATCCTTTCACTATTTAAAAATTTCAACCTGCCATGAAACTTCACCTGCCATTTGCATAGTACATCCGCATCGCCTTGATAATAAGTTACTCCTATCATAGGAGAATAGGATGGACGAGAAGGAATGAGGAACTCTTTCGCTATTACATTGTCAATGGTATCCAACAGAGGGGTCATGGCATCGGTTACAACCGCAATATCCATTTCCACTACCAACGAATCTAATTCTTGGTAATTCACCTTACTTAAATCATATACCAAACTATCTGTTCGGGCTATGTCATATCTACGGTTAACATACAGGTTATCACTCAGAAGATCGGCCCCTGAATAAAAGACCGGCCCACATTCAGATGTTCCATTGTCCCATTTTTCTTTGCACAATGTGACAGGGTTTTGGGCAAATACCGAAGCAAAAAAAAGTAAGAATAGAATCCTTAGAAACATATTGAATTATTTTATTAACAATTTTATTGAAAGCCGACCCTTTAAATTAATTGGATTTTGGTACAAACCTATATTCTATTGTATGAAAGGTTGTTGCATCTTCTGTATCCTTTTGAGTTGTAGTAAGTACTAATGCCGCTTCACTAGCATACGCAACTGTATAAGTGTACATTAGAGTATGATTATATTTATGTGATAATTTAAGCTGGTACAAATAACAAGTTCCAGAAGATTGGTTGGCTTTTGCTATAAATTCTAAAGGATAATCTTTAGCAACCAAAGAACTTCCTACACCCTTTAACCATAAAAAATTTGGTGAAAGGTCATTCTCCAAATCAATGGCAAGGCTAACATTTGAAATTATAGAATCTTCCTGTGAAGTCTGGTTGACATACATCTGGTCTAATTTCCATTGCTTTTTGGTAATATATTGGAATGCA
>JANYCH010000251.1 GCA_025360395.1 Cytophagales bacterium
TAGTCTGACCATTTGTTGTCGTACAATAGTTTTCTAACGGTCAACCCCTTGGGGTTGATAACATCAAGAACAGTATACAAACAAATTGGTTAGTACGAAAAGAATTCCCCGATGCCTTTGGCCAGGGGATAGAGGGCTTAGCAGTGAGTCCAAGAAGAGTTAAAGTCTTCTGCTGTGAAAGATTTGTATAAATCTTTTGTTACTGTAAGGGTATCATTTGAGGGAATAATTAAGGGATTAACTGAGGAAATAAGATGAAAACAATTAAAGAACAACATCAGTAAGGCAAAATAAAGCCTTTTGAGTGAAAACAGGAAACAAAGTATTAAACAGTACAACAAACTCAAGAGAGTATAAGTTGCTACATGGTTCGCAAGTGAGTGGTTGTGGGTGGTGTATGCCACATAAAGGGTGTAATAGACATCATTATGGCCGAGAAGTACGTAGTTGGAAAGACTATAGAGGGTTCCAATGGAAAAATGAAATAAGCGAGTGAAGTGTTGATGCATACACACTAGTTTTCCAAACTGGGGTAGACGGATGGTTACCGTCCACTCGCTCTTAAATGCGGGAATAACATAGAGGTTTGTGTGATGGTCTGAAAAACCATAGGTGCTTTGGATCGTTACCAGCTTCCCGCACACAATAAGGGAAAGAAGCTCAGAGGCGAGCAGCAAGCTGTTAACTTGCAGGAAGTGAGATCGTTACTCACCTTTCCCTCTTTAGATTTCTTTTATAAGTGCTTGTAGCTTAAATGGATAGAGTATCTGACTTTTAATCAGAGGGTTATGGGATCGTACCCCATCAGGCACACTTATTTTCTTTTAAGGAAAAATAATATATCTAAATCTACAATTAATTGATCTATGTCATTAAGTATAGAACAATTCCCATTTACCATTATTTTTGGTTCAAAATCATCAAATGCTAAGAAATATGAATAATTATTAACACCTATTTCCAGAACTAATTTTTCATTTGAGTTAGTTATCCACTCAATAGTAATAGTACCGTGTGAATTTGGAAATATATCATCGATTTTATCCTTATGGTTACCTATATCTTCGATTAACTTTAGAGTTATATCAATAATATCTTTTATAACAGGAATACCGCCATACCCATCCCAATTTTCTTCTAGTTCCCCAAAAGAATTTATTAACTCAGTTAAATTTTCCATCTTGTTTTATATTAAATTATACCCTAACGGGTATAGAAAACAACCAAATGTGGTTCGCTATATACATTTCCCAAGTACTGGATACCATGAGCGATATTACACATTTCACATTCAAAGTTCCCAGCGTATGAATCTGTTTTTACAAGTAATTTATACATAAAATTATTTCTTTACTCTAATATACGGAATTCGATAAAAAAGGTTGTTGTTTTTGTTAATAATGAGCACTTAAATAAAGTTGTCCATCATTATATCCACATGGTGTAAAAACCTCTACATATTGATCTTTTAGCACCTGAAGATCTTCAGGTGAGTATTTTTTTAAATCAGTTTCAGTCAAAAGTGGGTATTGTTCTTTATCAAGTAGTTCACCACTATCTATTCTTGCGTTCCAACGAAGTGCTTCATGGTAAGCCACACCTTCTTTTGCTACCACATCCCAGCCACTAATTATTTCACCAGTATGCCAAATACTTTCTTTAAAATAACTATCTTCTATTCGATGATATAATACAAGCGCATCACGTTGAATACCATTTTCCTTAATATAATCCAGAAGATCACCCACAGTAAAAGCATGACCCCTTGCTTTGATTTTTTCAATTGTTTTTGACATGAATTTTATTATTTCTTTACAATAAACCAATATGTATACGGAAAGTGAAAGGCTAAATTATATACAACCTTAATAGCTATTACCAATAATATAATATACCAAGTACTTAATCCTAAAGCCAAATACATCCAAAAGGATAATACAAGTTGCCAACTTAGGGCTCCTATTGTGTCAAATAAATGCCAGGCATCTGTAAGAAACACAAAAATCGTAGTTGACCCCCAAAAAGCTGAACCCTTAAGTACATCACCATCTTTATATTTATTAACCCAACTTAAGTCATGATTCCAAAATTTTGGATTTAATTTCTGGAATATACTTATTAGGTAATGATGTTCTATTGTGTCTTTTACAGCCTTTGATAAACCACTTAGTAATAAAAGAATAAGGCTCCCAAATATTTTTAATAAAATTAACATCTATCTATTTTTGATAATAAATAGATAGAAATAGAGGCCAACCTATTGGTGACCTCTATTGTTAGTTACTAGTAGGTAGATGAGAAAAATCTTAAAAGACAGATAAAGTGTTGATTTGCCGATTGTTGAATACCTTGAATATTGAATTACGGACTGTACTGATATCATCATCGAGTTATCATAACGGTTAAGCTTCCCGTTGTATCATATG
>JANYCH010000281.1 GCA_025360395.1 Cytophagales bacterium
CGACGAAAACCAGTTGCATGCTGCTGTGGTTGAATTAATAGCCATGGAAAAGGCTGAAATTAAATATTCAACAGTACAAAACTGGTATCCTGGAGATAAAAATGGCAAAGGAGGTATTTACAATTATGTGACAAAAAGGGGAATCTGCGCAGGTAACTTTGCCAAAATATCCTGGACACAAGTTGAAACTGGTTCTTCAATTACCTGGAAATACCCAAGTGTTATATTAAAGGGAGATAATTCCATAGGAGAATTTTATTCTGTGGCCGTTACCAACAACTATCAGCAGGCAGATACAGGAACCAAGATGATTCATTTGGGTAAAAATACCCGAAGTAGGATTGTTTCAAAAGGAATATCGGCCGGACATAGCCAAAACTCTTACAGAGGCCTTGTTAAAGTTTCCAAAAAAGCAACCAATGCAAGAAACTTCTCTCAGTGCGATTCTTTGTTGATGGGGGACCTTTGTGGTGCCCATACATTTCCATATATAGAAGTAGCAAATAGCAATGCTCAGATTGAGCATGAAGCAACTACTTCCAAGATTAGCGAAGACCAGGTTTTTTATTGCAACCAAAGGGGAATTGACAATGAAAAAGCGATCGCTTTGATCGTAAATGGTTTTTGTAAAGAAGTAATGAACCAGCTTCCTATGGAATTTGCCGTAGAAGCTCAAAAACTTTTGGCTATAAGCCTGGAAGGATCTGTTGGATAATGGATTGCGTCAAGTGTCAAAAACCAATTCCTGAACTTCGCTTAAAGGCCTTGCCTGGAGCGAAGACCTGCATTGAATGTTCTGATGCTGAAAGAGTGGCAGGTTTCCCGCTTATAACAAACAAAACTTCCTACAGCGAAATACAGATAGTAAGTCAGGAAACAGCCCAGGAACTATACCTGAAACAAGATAGAAAAGGAGGGATTGCCACCGGAGTTCAGTTCAAACAGCAGGCTCCTCCCAAATCAAGTAATTTTGAATAAGAACCACACACTAAATGATTAAGATAGTAAACCTCCACGCCCGTATTGGTGACAAGGAAATTTTAAAAGGCCTCAACCTGACTGTAAAAGCAGGTGAAGTTCATGCCATCATGGGTCCTAACGGAGCTGGTAAATCTACTCTGGCTTCTGTTTTAGCAGGCAGAGAAGATTATGAGGTAACGGAAGGTTCTGTTGAATTTGAAGGAAAAGACCTTTTAGACATGGCGACTGATGTAAGGGCAAAAGAAGGAATATTCCTTGCCTTTCAGTATCCGGTTGAAATTCCGGGAGTAAGTACAACCAACTTCCTTAAAACTGCAGTAAATGAAGTTAGGACACATCAGGGAAAAGATCCTTTGGATGCCGTTTCTTTTTTAGGTACCATGAAGGAAAAAATGAAGATCGTCAACATCGACCAGTCTTTGTTAAGCAGGTCTCTGAACGAAGGTTTTTCAGGAGGAGAGAAAAAAAGGAATGAAATATTTCAAATGGCCATGCTAGATCCTAAGCTATGCATTTTAGATGAAACAGATTCTGGTTTGGATATCGATGCTTTAAGAATTGTAGCCAATGGCGTCAACACTTTACGCTCTAAAAACAATGCTTTTATTATTGTAACGCATTACCAGAGATTGTTAGATTATATTATTCCAGACTTTGTCCACGTACTTTACAATGGACAGATAGTGAAATCAGGCACCAAAGAGCTTGCCCTAGAACTGGAAGAAAAAGGCTATGACTTCATTAAAAACGAAGTAAACGCAGTTAAACTATAATTCGAAAGATCAGATGGAATTCAGTGAATTGGTAGAAAACGAATACAACATAATTTCTCAGACGGAAGGTGAAAATGGCTTCAGAAAAAAAGCATATCAGCAATTTCTGACTTCGGGTATTCCAACAACCAAACATGAAGAATGGAAGTATACAGATTTCAACAAAGTCCTGAAGAATGATTATATAATTAACCATTCTGATTTAAAAAAAGAAGATATAAGCCAGTTTTTATTTCCTGAAATGGATGTAAACCTGATTGTATTAGTGAATGGCTTTGTATCTCCTGCCCTGTCTGAAATTAAAAAACAGAAAGGCTTGGAAATCAAGAATATTCAAGAAGTTGAAAAAGAAATAAACCAGGATATTGTTTCCTCTGCAAATCCCTTTCTGTTTTTAAACGCAGCCTTATCTACAAATGGCATTTATTTAAATATTTTAGATAATACTATTGCAGAAAAGCCTATATACATTTTAAACATCTGCGACAAAAAAAATAATTCAGTTTTAGCGCAGCCTAAAAATTACATTAAAATAGGAAGAAATGCTCAGGTTAAAATTATCGAAGCATATTACTGTATTGGTACCAATAACAGTTTTACGAATGTATATACCGAAGTTCATGCAGCAGAAAACTCAGTTTCTGAACTTTATAAACTTCAAATTGGGGATAATACATCAAGCCTTGTGGATTCAACAAATGTCTATCAGTCAGAAAAAAGCACCTTCACCTGTACAACAATAACCTTAAACGGAAACATTATAAGAAATAATCTAAATCTTATTCTAAATGGCGAATACTGTGAAGGCAACATGAATGGTCTTTATATGTTAAATGGAAACACTTTGGTTGATAACCATTCAAGTGTTGATCATGCTGTTCCGAATTGTCTTAGCAATGAACTTTACAAGGGAATCCTGGATGAAAAATCTACCGGAGTATTTAACGGGAAGATATTTGTAAGAAAGGATGCACAGAAAACAAATGCCTATCAGTCTAATAAGAATTTGCTGATTTCTGATGATGCTGTTGTAAACACGAAACCACAGCTGGAAATTTGGGCCAATGATGTAAAATGCTCTCACGGAGCAACAATTGGGAAACTTGATAAAGACATGCTTTTTTATCTTGAAGCAAGGGGCATCAGCAAAAAATCTGCCAGGGCTATTTTAATGAATGCTTTTGCGCATGATGTTATTGACAGGATTTCCTTAGCTCCTTTAAAAGATTATCTTAATATTTTTATTTTGAATAGGTTAGGACTAAATTTCCTAAATTAGTAAATGTACCTTCTTACTGTCCCTGCTTCTACATCTAAAACCTGTAATTACTAAGTATATTTAAAAACGATAATATGTTTTATAAAAAATTAATTCTTACATTTTCTAATATATTAATAACATGTTATTCGTTTGGGCAAGCGAATGAAATGTTCTCAAAATTAAATCCTACCAAACCTGGTGAAAATGTTGCCACTTTTGCAGGCGGGTGTTTTTGGGCTTTAGAGGAAGGCATGTCTGAATTAAAAGGTGTAAACAATGTGACAAGCGGTTATGCCGGAGGAACAACTAAAAATCCAACATATGAACAAGTTGGTTCACTGAAAACAGGTCATGCTGAAGCAGTTCAAGTATATTATGATCCCAAAATTATTACTTACGCTGAATTGGTCAAAGCATTTTTATTTGCCCATGATCCAACTCAATTAAATAAACAAGGTCCGGATATCGGAACGGACTATCGATCTGTCGCTTTTTACAGAAATGAGCAGGAAAAAAAAATTATTGAGCAGGAAATAGCAAAAGTAAATACTTCAAAACATTATCAGGATAGAATTGTCACTGATATAGTTCCATTCACATTCATGTACCCTGCAGAAACATACCATCAGGATTATTACAGGTTGCACCCTAATCAATCATATATTGTTTCAGTTTCTAAAAAGAAAGTAATGAAATTGAGAGAATCTTGTCCTGATCTAATTAAACCTGAATTCAAAAAAAAATAGCATGCAAATAAACTAATAAAAGAATATTAAAGTATGTGACTTTCTGAAAGAAGACTATTATGAATATATCTCTTAAATTTTATTAAAGCTTTTTCAACTTATAAATATCTGTCCGCCTGTCTTCAGGTTTTTAACACTTCCATAGTTCTGAAATGATGCAGGGAACCGGATTCCGAAGAGCACCTGGAACTTCAAACTATTACTATCAACTAATTTGGGCGTCCGGGCGGGCCATCTGCTATATCTTTTTGCGGTAAAGGATGGACAGTACGTTAGCGCATTGGGCAAAAAGGATGTCGCGTCTGTCCCTGACGCTGCCAGCCGAATCATTTCTATTATTAAAGATCCATGTTTTCGTCCGTAAGGATCAAGAACTAAAACCAAATATATCTTCTCCTTTAAGATTCATTAATGCAAAAGCTAAAGCAGCATTCACATCATCAAGACTCAGTTCAGGTACGTCCTTGTTACCTCCTCTTGAGTTGCGCCTTGAGAAAGTTGAGATTGGCAAAATAGTAAGATTTGTAAACTCGGACTAGCAGGAGTTCTATTTAGCAGAAAGGACAAAAGCTGACAATTCTTTCACAAACAACAACAAAAAAAATGGTGAAAATGTAATATGTTAACTAAAGTATCTCTTTACCATTTATAGCCATAATACCTGGCTATTTTGTTGATATTTAAGTTAATAATTTAATTTGATCTCCTGCGCCAACGATAGAAGTGGAAATCCATTTTGCATCCAGAAGTTCTCAAATCAAAGCCAAAACTAACCGCAAAATGATTGGAACGGATAGCGTGCCCGGGCGCCCAAATTTAGTTAATAGTTAAAAGTCAATAGTTAACAGTTGCAGTCCCTTCAGTTACATTTTCCATAAACCATTCATTTCAATACTTACAAATCTTTTCTCTAACCTTCGCCTACTCCAGCAATAATCCTCAAACATTGAATTCAAAGAACATTCTCCATTACTCACCCTCCTAATTACAATTCAAAACTCCATAAACCCACCACACATTCATAACTCATCACTCATAATTCATAATTATTACATCTCCATCACCAACCATCCAACATTCTCAACAAAAACTCCCTTGCAAAATTAAAATGAACTTCTTACCTTTGCAGCCCAATTTGGAATAAACCTATTAATAGTACAATGGCGTTAAACAATTATGAAACAGTATTCATTGTAACTCCCGTTTTGTCTGAGGCTCAGATGAAGGATACTGTAGACAAGTTCAAAGAACTTATGAAGAACAACAAAGCCGAGATTGTTCACGAAGAAAACTGGGGGCTTAAGCCGCTGGCTTATGAGATTAAAGCAAAAAGTACTGGTTTTTATACTCTTATTGAGTTTAAAGCAGAGCCAACCTTTATAGCTACTCTGGAAGTAGAATTTAAACGCGATGAACGTATCATGCGCTTTTTAACAGTTTCATTGGACAAACACGCAGTTGTTTACAATGAAAGACGCAGAAAAGGATTCCCTAAAATCGAAAAAACCAGAAAATCATCAAAAATCACAGCATGACCCTCGTAAATGAATCAGTTCAAAAAACCGAACTGAGAAAAAAATATTGCCGATTCAAAAAAAGCGGCATTAAATACATCGACTACAAAGATCCGGTGTTTCTACTGAAATTTATCAATGAGCAGGGAAAGATCCTTCCAAGAAGACTTACTGGCACAAGTGCTAAATATCAAAGAAAAGTGGCTCAGGCTGTTAAACGTGCCCGTCACATTGCTGTTCTTCCTTTCGTAGCTGATAATTTAAAATAACTCCGAATCTATCATGGAAATTATATTAAAAGAAGACATAAAAGGACTTGGTTACAAAAACGATATCGTGGAAGTAAAATCAGGTTATGGACGTAACTACCTGATCCCTCAGGGAATGGGAGTAATTGCAACAGACAGCACTAAAAAAGTAGCAGCAGAAAACCTGAAACAAGCAGCACACAAAGCTGACCGTATCAAGAAAGAAGCTGAAGAGGTAGCAGGAAAAATTTCTGCTCTTACTTTAGAAATCGCAACGAAGGTTGGTGAAACAGGTAAAATATTTGGTAAAATCACTTCTATTCAGGTTTCTGATGCTTTAAAAGCAAAAGGAATAGATGTAGACAGAAAGAAAATCGCATTTAAAGAAGAGGTTAAAACCGTCGGTGATTACACAGCACATATTGACCTCCATAAGGAAGTTAAAACTACTGTAGCTGTCAAAGTAATAGCTGACTAAATTTAAACTTCGAAGAACAAGGGGTTGTCTTAACAGGCAACCCCTTTTTTTATGTGCTTTTCTGATTCAGTCCTTATATTTGATGTAAATACACATTATGCGCAATTTTTCAGTAGATCCAGAATTTTATAAAAATAACAGAAAACAGATATCTGAAAAGCTTATAGAAAAATCTATCGGGATTATCAATTCTAACTATCAAATGCCAACAAATGCTGATGGATCAATGCCCTTTGTACAAAATAGTGATATATTCTATCTAACAGGAATAAATCAG
>JANYCH010000300.1 GCA_025360395.1 Cytophagales bacterium
TGTTCAGGCATTCTCATAATCAGCTGGAAATGATGAATACAAGCATACAGCAATATGGAAGCACCTATTCGGCAAACCTTGGCAAAATTCGTATGGTCATCACCCAGGACCCTGCCTTTATTGAATACGTACTCAAAGGCAACCAACGTAATTATCATAAGTCCCCGATCGTAACAAAACAGCTTGGCCGGTTCATTGGAAATGGCTTACTCACCTCCAATGGCGATTACTGGCTAAAGCAAAGGCGACTGATTTAGCCTGGCTTTCATCATGAGAAAATCAATGCGTTATTTTCCATTATTAAAAAAACTGTGGACAACTATTTAAAAGATTTTCCTGTTGGAAAAAACATTGACGTTTATCCATTGATGAACAAGCTGGCATTTGAAATTGTCATTAATTCCCTTTTCAATGTTAATATTCAAGAAGAGAAAAGAAATGAGCTAAGCAATTTTATTTCAGAAATCCAGGATTTTGTGCTTAAAGAAGTAAACCAGCCTTATTTGAGCTGGTGGTTTCGGTTATCCGGAGAAGAAAAGATAAACCTGGAGCGTTCCAAAAGGGCCAGGGAAATCATACAGGAACTAATTTATAATCGAAAACAAAGTCCTGAAAAGTTTAATGACCTCCTGGACATGCTACTGGATGCCCGCTACGAAGACAATGGACAGCCCATGTCTGATGACCAGGTGATTGACGAAATCCTTATTATGCTTATTGCAGGACATGAAACATCTGCAAATGCACTTTCTTTTACCCTTTTCCTGCTTGCTGAGCATCCTAAACAATTACAGAAACTAAAGAATGGGGTGAGTGGCTTATCCATTGAAGAAACTGTAAAAAACGAGGCTTTACTTTCGGTAATTAACGAAACAATGCGCCTTTATCCGCCAGCATGGATCAGTGACAGGGTGGCACTTGCAGATGACAGGTTTAAAGATTTTATAATCCCTAAAGACACCACACTGGTGTTGTATTATTATGGTTTACATCGCGACCCTGAAAATTTCGAAGATCCGCAATCGTTTCATCCGGACAGATTTTTGAAGAAAAATATAAACAAAGAAAAACAAAAAGCCTTTTATCCTTTTGGAGCAGGCCCCCGCATGTGCATCGGAAACAATTTTGCCCTGGCAGAAATGGCCATCTTCCTTCAGGAATTCATCTTACATTTCGATATAACTTCAACCGGACACACTCCCGGTTTAAAACCTTTGATAACGCTACGACCAGACAAAATAATACTTAACGTTTCCAGAAATTAATAAAATCAGAATCCTTTCCGGCTGGTCCAATTAATTAATTTAGGTTTTACATTTAAGCTTTGGGCAGTGGCCGGGCTCTATGCTTCTATCTTTTTTGCTGATAAGGTACTATTTAACCAGACTAAAGATCCAAAAAAGGATAACCGCGCCGATCCCTACTGCATCTGAATGGGTTATCATGCTACTATCAAGGCAAAAGATCAATAAAAAAGGGGAGCTTAGAATTTGCAAGTTCTCTCCTATTACTTTTTTGATGCCCAAAAAACGTTACATACAAGGGCACGAACGCCAAAAATCTTTTCTTTCTCTCTCCCTCTCAACCTTCCACCCTTTGCCAGAAAATAAAGATTCATGCTTGCCTGCTATAGCCCTCCCTCTTCACTGTCCGAAACTATTATATTACATTTTTTATTTTCTAACAGCTAAGCAAGTCTATGTACTTGTTTATGTATTCCTGTTTGCTTTTAGCTTTGTATTGCATTATAAACCGTGGATGTTCCAGAGAAATGATCTTCTTGAAAAAGCTGGACTCCTGGTTTAGTTTAATAAAATAAGCAGTATTCTGTCCCGTTCCCAGGCAAAAGCAAACCTCCCTGTTCACATTAAATTTCAACAGCTCTTTCAGGTTCCAGATAATAAATCCCGAAACAGAATTTTGAAGCTCTTTAGTGTCGTAATAATTGTAATTCACCTCTTTGCCCTCTTCTGTTTGCCTTATCAAACCTAAGGGACAAAGGGAATTGAAGTAAAAATCGGAATAGAAAGTATGGGCACCACCATAGGCTTCAATCATTTCATACATAAACACAGAAGATTGTTCGTGCAAAAGTTTTCCTTCATAAGCGATCCCGCATTTTTCAATCAGTCGTTTGGGATCAGTAAAAGGAACACCGGTTATTCCACCTCCAAACCTGCCTGGATTAATTCCTATTATCAGTTTCCTTTCCCGGTTGTCGCTGTAAAACTTTCGGTAAAATTCTTCCGATATCCTCTTGGACATCGAGTCTTTATATGGATTCATGAAACTAATTCCAAGCGGCAATGTCCCGCCAAAATCAAGGCTGTTGTTGTAGGATATAATTTGATCTGCAAAAGTGGCCATGTGTTTAGAATTATCGTTTGCTGGAACTTATTTGTTTTAGTTATAATCATTAATAATCTTTGTTAAGATATAACCTTTGTTTATAAACTATTTTTAAAATAATCATGAAACTTTTCAAATGGGTGCCTTCTTCTTTAGCTACCTGGATTTACACAGTTATATTAAAGAATAAATCAATACGTATTTTAATTCAAAGACTGATTTGCATTTTTATTCCTGAAAAAATAGAGTTAAAAGGAATATCTCTTAGCCTTAATCAAACTGATGCAATTGTT
Source organism: Cytophagales bacterium (assembly GCA_025360395.1). GTDB lineage: Bacteria > Bacteroidota > Bacteroidia > Cytophagales > UBA9547 > UBA9547. Next base: position 2,643 of record JANYCH010000300.1, read on the forward strand.
TCTGGTAGCCTGGCAATGGGATTCTATGAAAAATCGAATATTGACTTGTTTTGTTCGATGTATGGTATTGGCAATGAAGGAAATACATTTTTAGATATAGGAGCTAATATAGGACTTTACTCGGCCTTGGCAGCCAAATTTGTGGGCAGTAAAGGCAAAGTAATTGCAATAGAACCTGATGTTGTCAATTGTAGCTATATTAAAAAAACAATAGATCTAAATAGATTCACTAACATAGATATCTTTCAGGTAGCCGCAGGAGACTATGATGGAGAAGCAAAATTATACTTGAATAATTTAAACAAAGCTGACCATCGCTTATATGATAATAAAGCTGAAAGATCCTTTAAAAGCATCGATATACTGAAGATGGATACAATAATAGCAAAATATGAAAAATTGAAGGTTGACTTTGTCAAAATTGATACTCAAGGCTATGAGTATAAAGTTTTAAAAGGAATGAATAATATCATAAAAACAAATAATGACATGAAAATTACTATGGAATTCTGGCCATGGGGAATATTTCAAGCAGGAGATGATCCTGAAGAGTTATTGAATCTTATACAGGGATATGGATTCAAAATAAGAAAAATTGATGAAGATGCTGCCAAAACATATGAGGTAACTGACTTGAAAACCTTATTAAATCTAGATAAAGAAAGACAACATATAGACCTCTATTTAGAGAAATACCCTTAAATTTATTCACGTTAGTTCAATCTCAATTATACTTTAAAAGAATGTATTGGATTATTGGTTTACTGAAAGCTGGAACCGCTATATTAACAAGCTGAAAGAGACAAGAAAGTGTGTCGAACAGTTAGCTTCCGAAATAATAAATAATTTTGTTAAATCAGCTGCTTTTATTGGAGAAAAAAAATATTGTAACCATTTTTAAATCTACTTTTTACAAATACAATTATGAAAAAAAGCTTAACTCTTTGTTTATTTCTTAGTGCTCTCGCAGTTGCCAATGCACAATGGTACAACACCATGGGCCCGGGCCCAAACAATATTACCGGCATTTCAGGAGAAGGAAACACCATTTATGTTTCAAGCAATGGCAATGGGATACATGTTTCACCGGACAGCGGCGCAACCTGGCACAGTCTCAACAATGGGCTTCCAAATCTCGGGATTATTTCTATTTATGAGAAAAAAGGTGTAGTCCTTGCAGGAGGCTTTAAGCTTTACAGGTCTGAAGACAAAGGTAATACCTGGACAACCACGACTGTAAGCGGCTCTATTAAAAAGTTTTATGAAATAGGAGATACTGTATATGCCATGGGATCAACATTATTGAAATCGGGCGATTTAGGCAAAACCTGGAAAGCGGTACCTTATCCTAATAATTCCAATGGAAGTGTAGGGGCCTTTTATCAAAATGGAAACCTGATGCTCTGCGGTATAGATCAGTACGGCATGTACCGTTCTACCGATTATGGTAAAAACTGGACTAAAACCAATAAAGGACTGGATACTACGAAAAATAATACCGTCTATGTAAGTAGCTTATCAGCCAACGGTAACTCTATTTACACAGGGACCGGGAATGGAATTTCAGGAGGTGGTAAATTGTACATTTCTTCGGATGCAGGATTATCCTGGACTCCCGTCAAAGCACCCTTTACCGATTCACCTTCAGGAATCGTATTTTTAAATAATAAAATTTACATCAGCAGCAATGGAGTATTCTCTTCCGCCGACAATGGTGCTAACTGGAAACAACATCTTCCAAAAAGTGTAAGCGATCCGCAGACTTATACAAGTTTATACACCAACGGGCAGGACCTTTATGCCCCGAGGAACAATGGTTTCCAGGCAAGTGACGGCAATATATTCAAGACTTATAATGATGGTCTATCCTTCAAGCCAGTATTAAGCGGAATTACAGCAAAACAAACCCAGAACCTTGTCTTTAGCGGTGACACTATTTATGGATCTTCAGGTATAGTATCTTACAATAATGGGAATACCTGGAAATATTTAACCCCTAATGTGCCAGCTCCATTGAGAATACTTGCTAAGAAAGGAAATAAAATTTTCGCCAACCCTGCCGGAAATACATTAAGCTATGGCATTTATGTTTCTACAGACAATTACAAAACGTGGGCACCAGCCAATACCGGTATGTACCAGTATGGAAACATTCCCAAAATGCTGTTCAAAAACGATACAATTTTCGTATTGCAAACAGTGAATAGCACTTTTGGCTCAGAGTCAGGTGTTTACTTCTCTGCTAACAATGGTACTAGCTGGACAAAGGCTGCAAATACTGGCTTTGTCGGAGCAGTAGATTTTTCCATCTCTGGCGATTATATGTACGCTGCCGCTACAAACGGAGGTGTGTATGTATCCACCAACAGTGCTAAAAACTGGACAAAAATGACCTCTCCTGCATTTCCACAATACAATACTTTTAATATGATCCAGGCAATTGGAGATACAGTTTACACTACCGGTTACAACATTATCTTTAAATCGCTTGACAAAGGTATGACCTGGGCACAGGTGCCGGCCATAAACCAACCAACCACCCAGGGAAACCTGCTGAATATCAGCCGTATCGGCAATAGGTTATATGCCGGAGTAGATTATTATGGTGTGTATTATTCTGAAAACAATGGCCTAACATGGAAAAGCATGGTAGATGGCTTTCCTTCTGGTAACAACACTTCTACATTTAATATTCTTCAGAATAACGGAAGGCTATTTGCCATGACAACCTCTGGCTTTTTTCAAAGGTCTGCAGCTGGCGGCGATCCTTTTACTCTCGGTTTAAATGATTTTCCAAATGTATCTGTAGAAGAAGTCTTTGTTGTATACCCTAATCCAGGATCAGGTTCTGTTACGCTCTCTTCCCAAATAGCATCCCATTTTAAACTAATGGACCAGGCAGGCAGAACTGTACTGGAAAAAGACGTAGAGGGACAAATGAAGGTTAACATAAGCCAGTTACATCCGGGCGTTTACTTTTACAATTTTAACAACAACAAGACACGCAAATTTATTGTTGAATAACAGTTTAAAAGAAAAAATACAAATAAAAAGGCCTCATTTGAGGCCTTTTTATTTGTATTTGGATAAATTAATTATTC
>JANYCH010000308.1 GCA_025360395.1 Cytophagales bacterium
CCAAAACGCCTTACATGCTCATAATAGGAGAGAAGGAGCAAGAAGATGGAACAATTACTGTCCGCAAGAAATTTGAAGGCGACAAAGGAGCTATGAGCCCGGAAGATTTCGTTTCAAGCTTTCAAAAAGAAATAGCAGAAGCATTTGCGAAGTAAATGGCGGAAATTAGCAGGTTCCTAGGAGTTATAATTTATATGTATGGCTTTGATCATAACCCACCACATTTTCATTTTACATATGGAGAACATGAGGCTGTAATGTTTATAAACGATGGGATTGTTGAAGGCCGTATACCTGCTAAGATTGTGAAATTAGTATCAGAATGGTAAGCTTTACATAAGGCAGAATTGATTGAAGCCTGGCAAAAAGCGCAGAACGGAGAAAGAATCCCTAAAATTTCACCATTGAATAATGCTTAAAGTTATAGACATAGACTATTTGGGTGATTATAAACTACACCTGATATTTAATGACCAAACCAGCGGATGGGTAGATCTTCAGGACATTTTGCATTATCCTGCTTATCAGTCTTTGAAAGAAAAATCAAATTTCATTCAATATGCTCTTGTCAATGGAACAATTGAATGGTATAATGGAGCTGATCTTGCTCCAGAATTTTTGTTAAGCATACTTCATAAAGAAGAATCACAGGCAGCCTGATTAGTGTAGGTTAAATCTAGATTAAAGCCCCAAAATTTTTCGGGGCTTTTTTGTTTATGAATAGTCAAATAAGACAAATACCGGGAGCATGAAAAGGAAGTAAAAAGAACTATTAACTCTTCGGTTAACTATTGCCTATTACATATCTTTACACTAAAACAACATCATGATGAAAACAATTCTACTTTCCATTCTTACTCTCTTTTCACTTACAGTTTCGGCACAATCCATTACAAATTACGATTTTGAAAACTGGACTACCGACAATGTATTACCAGGCTGGTCAGTTCGTAATTCGAGTGTTCTTCCAATTTTCAATGCTGTACCTACGGTAAGTAAAAGCACAGTCAAATTCTCTGGCAGTTTTGCCATCAAAGTTCAAAACTCAAAAGGTAGCTATACCACTAGTCTCGGGGCAAAAAAGGACACCCTTTTTGGCGGTCTGGTCACAACAGAAGTCTCGATAAAAGGTAAAAAAGCTCCGGCTTTATTAAAAGGGCATATTAATTATTCTCTGGCAGTGGGTGAAACAGCTGAAATATCCATATCATACAAAAAATCTTTGAGTAATGGATTTCGGACCCGTCTGGAAGCAATCAAACAATTTACCGGAAACAGCGGAGGATCATTTATTCCGTTTAATATTCCAATCAATCCGTATTACCATCCGGACCGTTTTTCTGACACGCTATTTGTCACAATCACTTCTTACCAACATGAAGCAACAAATTCACATCCTGTTTCCGAGCTATCAAATGTCATTGTAGACAGTCTTGGTTTTTATGGTACCATGCCTGCTGTAGAAGTACCAGCCATTGGTACTATCCTCAATGGCGGCTTTGAAAACTGGACAACAGTCGGAAATACAAAAATAGCTGACAACTGGCACTCTTACGGAACAGCGGCTGTATTGGGTAACGATAAACTCCAACAATCAACTGATTTTCATTCAGGAACTTATGCAATGAAAATAGTTCAGGATCATGTGAGCCCTCCCGGGGTTTTATATACACTCACCAGGGCAACAGCCGAGACAAAATATATAAATGGGTATGCAAAATATAATCTGGCCACAGATTCCAAGGATACTTTATTTGTATCAGTCTTTAAACTGTCAAAAGAAAATTTTGGGAGTATAGTATTTGCCTCAAAGAAATTCGTCGGGACACAACCATATCAGCCTTTTAGTTTAAAGCTTGACAATACTGTAATGCCAAACGACACCCTATTAATTTTATTTTATTACTATGCAATTAGCCCTCCTTCAAACAGCGTTTCTACTTTCCTTCTCGACGATGTTCAAATCTCTTCCTTTCCATTAGGAATAGAAGACGAATTAAATTCCCTTTCGTCGATTTCTGTTTCTCCAAACCCTTCTTCAAGTGGTATATTTTACCTCAATGCAGGCGACAAAGTAAAAGGCTTTAAAGTATTCAATGCTTTAGGAACAGAAATAGAATCCAGGATTGTAAAAGGAGAAGAAAATGCCAGGATAGATATCAGCCAAAATCCCAGAGGCATCTATTTCCTTTATTCTGAAGACAAACAAAATTTCAGATTGGTCTATTAGTTGAAAGGGGGTTTAGAAGTAAAAAGTTTAAACCCTTTAACAATCTTTCAATACGGTTTTTATTTAAGAAAAGGGAAGAAGTGGAAATCTAGGATAAGTCCTATTAACTCTTGACTGTTAGCTATTAACTAAAAATGGGTGCCTTTTCCGGCTATGCGCTTTTATCTTTTTGTGGCGAAAGTATGGAGTACGAATGTCTATGAATCAAAAATAATAACCGCTGCTATCCGGGGCACTTACACCGGTAAGGCAACTTATGTTGAAATGAAGAAAAATAAACCGATTTTGATTTTTTGATAAAAGTCAAAAGTTTCCGGATTGTTGTTCTGTAATTTTATAATTGAATTTAAAACAAATACGCTTTATAAACGGCTTTAAGTGTCTTCTTTAAGTGTACAATTGACAATTCATTTCTAAAATAAAACATTTTCTATTGCTTAATTATTTAATATGAAATTCCTGAAATTTACCATCTTCCTGTTTATGATACCATTGATACAAAATGCGAACGCACAGGATACTTATTTGTTTAGCGAACCTGAGGTTTTGCGTAAAAATTCGTTTAAGATAAACATCACACAGCTCATCATGCGGGAGTTCCGTTTTGGATATGAGAGAGCATTGTCGAATAAGCATTCTATTGGAATGGGCATCGCTATAAGCCAGAGCTTCCCAACCAAAACATCTATTTTGAATTTTTTGGAGAGAATAGAAGCACTTATTTAGGAGCCAATTCTGGCTCCCTTTTCCTGAATTACAAATATTTTTTAGGGCAGCAAAAAAGAAGAGTGACCACATTTTTAGAACTTAAATTAATGGCCCGATACATAGAGTATGAAAATAAAATAGAAATGGGCAACACAAGGAACGGCAGCTCTTCCAACTTAAGTTCTGGTTTTGATAAGGTTTATGGTATTATGCCTTTATTTGGTTTTCGTGTTTATCTTTTTCCTTCCAAATGTGGCTTTATAGATTTTTATACAGGATTCGGCTACCGATATAAAGAAAACAATACTCAGTATAAATCAAGATGTCATCAATATAATGGTCCATGCAATTCGGATGAATTGATTAAACATAGTGATGATAGCCAGCCATTTGAAAAGACCTATGTAGAATTGCCAACAATGCATATGGGCGTAGATCTGGGTTTTAACTTTTGATGAGTAATTCAGTATAAATTGAAATGCAGTGATATCGGGCAGGCAGTTAGAGGTAGAGGTAAGGAAATTATAATGATGCAATGAGAAGAAGCGGAATGAGCGGTATTAATTTTTAATTACTCATTATCAATTAAGATTCTATGGCAAACGCAATTTCAATTTTATTAATTATCTCATTCATTATTGTGGGCTTGCTCCTTTTTCTTCTCGGTGGAGCAAAAAGAAAGGAGCTTTTGAAAGAGCAGGTTAACCAGGTCTTTCCTCCTTCCTTTCGGGAAATACTGAACAATAAAGTATTGTTTTATGCCCAACTCAGCGAGGATGACAAGAAACTTTTTGAGAAACGCGTTCAGGTTTTTCTGGCTACGAAGAAGATAGAAGGAGTTGATACAGAAATTGATGACACCGTCCGGCTCATGGTTGCCAGCAGCGCCATCATTCCTACTTTTGCATTCCCTCAGTATAATTATCCCAACGTTCAAACCATTCTCATCTATCCAAACAGTTTTGATGAAGATTTTAAAACAGAACGGTTTGAAGGTCACAAAGAAGTAATCCTGGGCATGGTCGGTAATCGTTTCCTGAGCGGCCATGTCCTGCTTTCAAAACCAGATCTTTTGATGGCCTATGATGGTCATCCGCATAAATCAAATGTTGGCGTGCACGAATTTGTGCATTTGCTTGACAAAGAAGACGGGGAAATTGATGGAATCCCCGAACGTTTAATGGAGCACCGTTTGGCCGGCCCCTGGCTCCACGAAATCAAAGATGAAATCCAAAAGATCCAGAGAGGAAACTCAGATATAAGTCCGTATGCCTTAACAAATAACGCAGAGTTCCTTGCCGTAGTAAGCGAATACTTTTTTACCAACCCTGAGAAATTTAAAAAGCGGCACCCCAGCCTTTACGATTTTCTTTCGGAAATTTTCAATACTGCGGATACTGAACAACCATAAGGTCCTGACTCTGTTTTCTTTAAAATAAGGCAGTGAATTATAGATAACAATAGTAAATTTAACCAAACACAAAGCCATTTATATGAAGATTGCGCTCCTTTTACTTACTTTTTTTTCACCATTTGTTTTACTAGGACAGCAAAATGAAACAGTTGCTTTCCCTCCTGAATCGGAAGATGAAGTCTTTATGGTAGTAGAGAAAATGCCTCAGTTCCCTGGGGGAGTAGATTCTATGCAAGCTTTCATAGGAAAAAATATTGTCTATAAAAAAGAGGCTTTAGATTCGAATATTCAGGGGAAAGTTTATGTTTCCTTTATATTAAATAAAATGGGAGAACTCCATAATATAAATATCATAAAAGGCCTTGGCTATGGTTTGGATGAAGAGTGTATAAGAGTTGTTAAGGCAATGCCAAAATGGACACCTGGAGAATTAAGAGGGAAAAAAGTAAATGTGAAGATTACAATCCCTATAAAATTTGCTCTGTCAAAATAGCCAGGTATAAACATTATCAATTGATTTAAATGAAAATTCCTTTTTCTTCGTTTCATGCCCTTAATCCAAAGCTGTTTTTACGTGTGATTTAAATATCTCATTTTCCGCGCTCTGATGTTGCTGTAATGCCATTATTGGTTTTTTTACGCCTCTGCTTCAATACATAAAACCTCAAGCCTTCTTCCATTCTGTTCTATCTTTGTTTCTTTAAGCACTATGGCCCGTCCTAATCCTAACAGCAATGGTTCCTCGCCGGAGGAGCTTCCCAAAGCATCCGTTAATAAAGAAACCCTTCGGGAAGGTTTAATGCTCTTCCAGTATATCCGTCCTTACCGGTGGAAATTCTTTGCAGGCCTGTTTTTTATTGCCCTGTCCGGAGGAACTACGATGGCCTTTCCATACTTCCTGAAAAAACTCATTGACAGTGCCCAGGAAATAAGCAAAGGAAATTTGACTACTTCCCCCGGTTTGATCGCCTTGGGGATGATGGTCATCTTATCAGTACAAATGGTATTTTCCTACCTGCGGGTGTACCTGTTTACCTACGTCGGCGAAAATGCCCTTGCTGACTTGCGCAAAGACATTTACAAAAAACTGATCAGTTTATCCATGGATTTTTTCTCACAGCGACGGGTTGGAGAATTATCCAGCCGCATCAGTGCAGATGTATCACAAATTCAGGATGCTGTTACCACTGTATTTGCCGAGCTTCTCAGAGGTTTGCTTGTACTGCTCATCGGTTTGGGACTGATCTTTTATCTGTCTCCCAAACTCACTCTTTTGATCCTGGGCATAGTACCTTTCATAGCCATTTTTGCAGTTTGGTTCAGCAAACACATTCGCAGGTTTTCAAGGCAGGCCCAGGACCAGCTGGCAGAATCAGGCACAATTGTACAGGAAACGCTGCAGGGCATCAGCAATGTGAAGGCCTTTTCGAATGAGGCGTTTGAACTGGGCCGTTACACGGTTAGCATAGACAAAGTAGTAGGCCTGGCTGTGAAAAGCGGAAAAGTAAGGGGGCTCTTTGTTTCTTTGCTGTTATTCAGTGTGTTCGGAGTGATTGTCCTGGTTGTTTGGTACGGAACAGGATTGTTGCAAACAGGGGAAATGTCCTTTGGGGACCTGACTGCTTTTGTTGTTTATACCGCTTTCGTGGGAGGCACCATGGCCGGTTTTGCAGATTTATACAGCCAGCTTCAGAAAACCCTTGGCGCCACCCAACGGGTGAGGGAGATCCTGAAAGAATCAGGCGAGGAGGTTTCAGATATATCAGAAAATCCGGCGAACACTTACAGGTTTTCCGGTGCTGTTGAATTGAAGCAGATCGCCTTCAGTTATCCCTCCAGAAAAGAAGTGCCTGTACTTAAAAACGTGACCATTCAGGCAGAGCCCGGACAGCAAATCGCCATTGTGGGTCCCAGTGGTGCTGGCAAAAGCACCATCATAGGGCTTCTGTTCCGTTTTTATGATCCTGACCGGGGAGTACTTCTTTTCGATGGAAAAGATGCCCGCAGCATACCTCTTCCCCAGTTGCGGAAACAAATGGCCCTTGTACCGCAGGACATACTTTTATTTGGCGGAACCATCAGGGAAAACATTGCTTATGGAAATCCGGAAGCTTCTTTTGAAGAAATCACTGCTGCTGCCCGAAAGGCGCATGCCCATGATTTTATCAAGGGCTTTCCTGAAGGCTATGATACAATAGTAGGCGAGAGGGGCATCAAACTTTCGGGAGGCCAGCGACAGCGCATTGCCATAGCCCGTGCTGTTTTAAAAGATCCGGTGATCCTGGTCCTAGACGAAGCAACCAGTTCTCTGGACTCTGCATCAGAAGCCTCCGTGCAGGAAGCGCTCCGTAACCTGATGAAAGGACGAACCTCCTTTGTGATCGCCCATCGTCTTTCCACGGTAAGGGAGGCAGATAAAATAGTGGTACTGGATCAGGGCCATATCGTAGAGACCGGCACCCATCAACAGTTATTGCAACAGGAAAACAGCCTGTACCAGAAGCTGTATAAAATTCAATCGCAGCAGGGGGAAGAAGGTGTGAATGGATGATGGGTTTTTAAAAATGGGTGAGTTTTGGAAACTGGGAAATTGAGGGTAGAGTAATGAAGATTGGAAGAGAGGGGGAAGGTCCCAAGCAGGGAAATGGATTATTAATTACTAATTGTTAATTAATTATAGTCGGTATGGAAGCCCAGGCAACTATTAACTATTAACTATTAACTAAAATCGGGCACCTTTTCCGGCTATTCATTGCGTGTGACGTGAATCGATTTACTGAAAGATAAATCGAATGTCGAATAAGAGATGGCAGTCGGCCTGCCATTGTCGCTGTTCAAGCAGAGGCAATAAACAACCTCCCGGTGCTTGATCAGTAATGGTTCGGTGTTGAACGGAAGGAGGAAAAGGTTCTGTTAAAGGAATCATGTAAGTAAATGAGAGATGAATGCAAATGAACCTCTGATGACGTAACGAGATAGCACTACCTATTGCCAAAAGCTGATGATGTAGTGCATCAGTGAAGATTATAGCGGGGACTTGCTTACTGGCTATAAGGCAATCGTTATTTAGGAGGCATGACTCATTTACAGGCTTTTATTCGAAACACGTGAGATCCCTGTCAGAGGACAAGCGAAAGGTACAAGGCAACGAGGCCGAATAGTAATGCTGTCAGGGAAGTCGGATGATGTCATAGTAGTAATGAAGCCTTTGTAATGAAGGTGGAGCGAAGGGCATCAGTTATACAGTTGAGGATATATTAACAACTTTGAAAGAAGGAGGATTAACATGTTTGAGACAACATCAAAAGGGTTGCCTGTCACCAAAGAAATGGTGAGGAGTGCATATCGAAAAGTCAGGTCTAACCAGGGAGCAGCAGGAGTTGACCGGGAGAGCTTAGAAACCTTTCGCCAAAACGAGCTGAACAATCTGTACAAGCTATGGAACCGTCTGAGTTCTGGCAGCTACTTTCCTAAACCAGTAAGATCAGTAATGATTCCAAAGGGAGATGGAAAGATGCGGGAACTGGGAATACCAACGGTCAGCGACAGGATAGCGCAACAATTAATCAAGGATTATCTTGAACCAAGACTTGAAGCGACATTTGTAGACCAATCCTATGGCTATCGTCCCCTGAAGAATGCCCATCAGGCAGTAAATGCAGTTACAGAAAATGTACACAAATACGCCTGGGTTCTGGATCTGGACATCAAAAGTTTCTTTGATGAAGTAGACCATGAACTCCTGATGAAAGCAGTAGACAGGCATGTTCCGGAAGATTGGGTGAAGATGTATATCCAAAGATGGCTTGAAAGTCCTGTACTAAAACAGGATGGTACACAGCAGGCAAAGAATGGACGTGGCACACCGCAAGGAGGCGTCATTAGTCCCCTGCTGGCCAATCTGTTTCTACACTATGTTATAGACAAATGGCTGGTGAAAGAATATCCTGCAATTGCGTTTGTGCGATATGCTGATGATATTATAATCCACTGTCATACAGAAGAACAGGCAAAGACTATAATGGGAGCTCTTAGAGGAAGGCTTGCCGAATGCAGGTTACGCCTCAATGAAGAGAAGACCAAAGTAGTTTACTGCCAGAATTATCAGCGGAAGAAAAGGAAAGACTATGGGAAGAAATTCGACTTTCTAGGCTTCACCTTCAAACCCCGTTCTGTAGAGTCTAAATATAAGGGAAGATTTTTGGGCTATGATTGCTCAATCAGTCAAAAGTCAGAATCAAGGATCATGAAAAGCTGGCAGGAAAAGAACTGGTTAGGACTGAAACTATCATTACAGGAAATAGCCAACAAAGTTAATGTCCAGATGAAGGGCATTATAACTTACTACGGTAAGTTTAACCGATGGAAACTATCCAAACTGTATATGCACTTCGGCTTTCGGTTGGCGAAATGGGCACTTAAGAAGTACAAGAGATTCTCAGGGAGTTACAAGAAAGCCTTTATATGGGTGGGAGACTTGCGAAAGAGTTATCCCAACTTGTTTTACCACTGGAAATTCTGTTAAAGTACAACGAGATGAGTATAACAAGAGCCGTATGATAAGAGACTATCAAGTACGGTTCTGTGAGAGGCTTGGGCTGAAATGCCCTTGCCTACTCGACAATCTTTTTGTGGCAACAGCCAATACATGGGGATTTTAAAGCCGCAAAAAGGATTTTCATTGCTATCCTGGGCGCTTGCACCTCTTAGGCTATTGTTTGGTAATTGGATGTTCTATAAACTTGCCGGGCGCATTATGAACCAGAACTATTAATCCATTAAAAGATCGAGGCTTAATATGTTTTGTCTTAATATTAACAAAAAAGACCTTGCCTGATGGACAAGGTCTCTGAATTAATTACAAATGTATTAATGCTTAACCTAAATAAGGTTTTAAAGCTTTGCTTCTTGAAGTATGACGTAAACGACGGATCGCTTTTTCTTTGATCTGGCGTACACGCTCACGTGTAAGGCTGAATTTTTCACCTATTTCTTCCAAAGTCATAGCATGCTCACCATTCAATCCAAAATAAAGTGCGATTACATCAGCTTCACGTTGGGTAAGTGTTGAAAGTGCTCTCTGGACTTCTTTACGCAAAGAATCATTGATCAGTCCTGAGTCAGGCGATTCCTCACCATCATTTTCAAGTACATCCAAAAGGCTGTTTTCTTCTCCCTGTACAAATGGCGCATCCATGGAAACATGGCGGCCAGAGATTTTTAAAGTATCCACAACCTCAGAGGTAGAAACTTCCAAAACCTCAGCTAATTCGTCTGGTGATGGTTCACGCTCAAATTTCTGCTCAAGTTCAGAAAAGGTTTTTGAGATTTTGTTCAAAGAACCTACCCTGTTCAAAGGTAAACGTACAATACGTGACTGCTCGGCCAAAGCCTGAAGGATTGACTGGCGGATCCACCACACTGCGTAAGAAATAAATTTAAAACCACGGGTTTCATCGAAACGCTGTGCAGCTTTGATCAAACCAAGATTACCTTCGTTTATTAAATCACCCAACGAAAGGCCCTGATTTTGGTATTGCTTTGCAACGGACACAACAAAACGAAGGTTGGCTTTGGTTAATTTTTCCAATGCGTACTGATCGCCTTCGCGGATACGTTTGGCCAAATCCACTTCTTCATCCGGAGTTAAAAGATCTACTTTACCGATTTCCTGCAAGTACTTATCCAGCGACTGGCTTTCCCTGTTGGTAATCTGTTTGCTGATCTTTAACTGTCTCATGTTATATGATTTGTTTTTTTAAATAATGTATTAATTAATTCTGAACAGCTGTTTCAGGCTTAGGCAAAAGAACTTTGCGCGATAGCTTGAATTTACCTGTCTTTTTGTCGACTTCAAGAAGTTTAACTTTTACAATTTCTCCATCTTGAAATACTCCGTCCATTGTTTCAAGACGCTCCCACTTAATTTCTGAGATATGAAGCAAACCATCTTTACCAGGCATAAATTCAATAAATGCACCAAATGGCATTATTGATTTCACTTTACCTTCATAAACCTCACCTATTTCAGGTATTGCTACAATATCTTTGATCCTTCTTACAGCTGCATCCAGAGATGTTTTATCAATAGCAAAGATACTTACAATACCCTGGTTATTAACCTCTTCAATTACAACAGTTGCGCCGGTAGTCCTTTGGATTTCTTGAATGATTTTCCCGCCAGGACCAATAATAGCTCCGATAAATTCTTTCTCTACTGTCAAAGTTTTAGACCTTGGTGCATGTGGTTTTAAATCACTTGCCACTTCGGCTATTGTTTTCTTCATTTCAGCAAGAATGTGCAACCTGCCATTTCTTGCCTGTGCCAAAGCTTCTTCCACAATAGAATAAGAAAGTCCGTGAACTTTCAGGTCCATCTGACAAGCCGTGATACCAAATTCGGTACCCGTCACTTTAAAGTCCATGTCTCCCAAATGATCTTCATCACCAAGAATATCAGAAAGAACAGCATATTTGCCTGTTTTTTCATCAGAAATCAATCCCATCGCAATACCTGAAACGGGTGATTTGATTTTTATTCCGGCATCCATCAATGCAAGTGTACCTGCACATACCGTAGCCATAGAAGAGGATCCATTAGATTCCAGAATATCAGAAACTACGCGGATTGTATAAGGGTTTTCATTGTCAGGAGGAAGCACTTTTTTCAATGCTCTCAAGGCTAAATTACCATGACCCACTTCTCTTCTTCCCGGTCCTCTGTTTGGCTTAACTTCGCCTGTAGAGAAAGCAGGAAAATTATAATGAAGCATGAATTTGTTTGTACCATTGATCATGGCAGAATCAATTATCTGCTCATCAAGTTTGGTACCCAACGTAACAGTTGTCAAAGATTGTGTTTCACCCCTTGTAAACACAGCAGAACCGTGTGCACCTGGCAAATACCCAACTTCAGACCAAATGCCTCT
>JANYCH010000347.1 GCA_025360395.1 Cytophagales bacterium
GTTTAAACTGCCTGCCATCAAAGGCAGGCAGTTTTTTATTAATTTTTTAATAACTCCCTGCTGATTATCATTTTTTGAATTTCAGATGTTCCTTCATAGATCTGAGTAATTTTTGCATCCCTCATCATTCTTTCCACGTGAAATTCTTTTACATAACCATATCCACCATGTATCTGAACTGCTTCTATGGTTGTCTCCATAGCCACTTTAGAAGCAAATAACTTGGCCTGGGCACTGGCCATAGCATAATCTTTTCCCTGATCTTTTAGCCACGCAGCTTTATAGCATAACATTCTGGCCGCATCAATTTGTGTCGCCATTTCTGCAAGTTTAAACTGAATTGCCTGGTGTTGGTTTATGGGTTTACCAAAAGTTTTTCTTTCTTTGGAATATGCAAGGGAAAGTTCGTAAGCTCCAGAGGCTATTCCTAATGCCTGGGCTGCAATTCCAATTCGGCCCCCGTTCAACGTTTCCATTGCAAAACGAAATCCATTCATTTCCGGTAGTATTAAATTGCTTTTTGGAACTTTAACATCTGAAAATATTAACTGATGGGTATCTGAACTCCGGATTCCCATTTTATTTTCTTTTGGCCCGACTGAAAAACCTTCGGTCCCTTTTTCAATAATTAAGACATTTATTCCTTTATGCTTTAAACTTTTATTGCTTTGCACCACCACTAATACAACATCGCAACTGCCACCATTGGTTATCCAGTTTTTAATACCATTCACTAAAAAGTAATCACCTTTGTCTTCAGCAATAGTATGTTGTTCTGTAGCGTCAGACCCTGCTTCTGGTTCAGACAAAGCAAAAGCTCCCAGTTTCTGACCACTAGCCAAAGGTGTTAAATATTTTTGCTTTTGTTCTTCATTTCCATATTTTTCAAGTCCCCAACAAACCAGTGAATTATTGACTGACATGATTACAGCTGCAGAAGCATCTTTTTTAGATATTTCTTCTAATGCTATAACATAAGATAGAGTATCCATTTCGCTTCCGCCATATTTGGAATTCGTCATTATACCGAGCAAACCCAGTTTTCCCATTCTTGAAACCAGCTCTTTAGGGAATTTTTGTAATTCGTCCCGTTCAATTGTTCCCGGCCAAAGTTCATTGGTAGCAAAATCTTTGGCCATTTCACGAACTGCAAGATGTTCTTCACTTAACAAAGAATCCATATATTATAATTTATAGTACTATATGTATACGAGGTAAAAAAGTTTCACTTTCGAAATTTAACTTGAATAAAGAAAATAAATTAAAATAGGTGTTTACCTTATCAGCTGTAATACGTATGAAGACTTGGATCATCATTATTTTAAGATATATTATGGTTTATTGAATGTATAAATTTGAAATATTATTCAAAACAATCCTTTTAATAAAATAGACCTATTTTATTACAGTTTTATTAAATCTTAAAAAAGGGTTAAAAAAACATTTATTTGTTAAGTTAATTTATAAATTTGCATCGGAAATAGAAAAAATATGAAGAAAGTAATTGTTGCCGGATTTGTCTTCGTCTTTCTGGGCTTTATTTCTCAGGCTCAACAGAGACCTCAATACTCTCAATATATGATCAATCAATATGTTCTGAATCCTGCTTTAACAGGAACATATGATTATGCCCATATTGTGGCTGGTTACAGAAACCAGTGGACTGGTGGCAACTTTGAAGGAGCAGCTCCGGTAACTTATTATCTATCAGGACATACTTCAATAGCAAGGGGAAGCAGAAAGCCACATCCATACAGAAATAAGCACGCTGGATATCATTCGGTAGGAGGGATGGTTTACAATGACCAGACCGGCCCGACAGGAAGGATGGGGATTTTGGGTTCTTACGCTTACAATGAAAGAATATCAGGGGATTGGAGAGCATCTGTTGGAGTTTTTCTTGGTATGTTGCAATATTCATTAAACACAAGTAAACTTCATTTTGCAGAAACAGAATCTGTTTCATCACAAAATAAATTAGTTCCTGATGGAAGTGTAGGGGCCTGGGTTTATAATAAGAATATTTATGTTGGAGCTGCAATTTCCCAAATATTCCAAAGCAAGTTAAATTTTGATATACCCGCTACAGGTCAGAATCCTCAGGGTGTAGGAAGTAAATTAGCTAATCATTACTTTATTACCTCAGGAATTAAAATTGATTTCGCTCCTGACTGGGCTGTTGTTCCATCTGTAATGCTTAAATACAATAATCCCGCACCTGTATCAGTTGATATTAATGGCAAGGTAAGATATAAAGACATGGTTTGGTTAGGGGCTTCATATAGGAACCTTGATTCATTTACTGCACTCTTTGGTTTTGTAATCGGAAAACAACTCGAATTCGGTTATTCTTATGATTATACCATCTCTAAAATTAATGCTTATACCTCAGGAAGCCATGAAGTTATATTAGGCTTAAGATTATGGCCAAGGGCAAGATTAGATTGCCCTTCCAATTTCTGGTAGGGTTTTCATTTCTAATTTGTATTTTGTCCTTTTCTTAATTTATATTTGCATACTTACCAATTTTAAAAAAAACTTTGTTTATGAAAAAAGTATTACTATCAATTTTAACCTTATGTGCAGGGTTATCAGCACAAGCACAAATTGAAGAAGGTTATTTTCCTGAAAGAGGATATGCTCAGGATTATGTAACCAAATCAGATAACATCAAAAATGTTTATTGGTGGGAACAAAGCAAAGATACAGTTGTTACAGTTAAAGTTGACAGCTTAAAATTGCCATCAACTTGTAATACTTATAGAAAACCTTATGTTTATAATTGGGTGCGTGTTCCTGGAGGAACTGATTTAAGTTCAGGTTATGTAAGTTATACCTTGAACCAGACTTATGGTAATTATGAGCCTGTAGGTGTTGGGTTTGGTGACCACACAGTTTTAGACATTTCAAAGAACAACGCTTATGTTGGATTTAAATTTAAAAATACCTCAGCTTTTGATATTAAATTACAAGTAGGATTACAAGATTCTAGTAAGAATATTATCAATTCTATGGTAAAAAAGAAAGCTGGGGTATTTACCCCTGAAACCGATCCTAAGAATTTTTATCTTGAACAAATTGAATTTGTATTGAAACCTGGTGCTTCTATTGATACTGTATTAGATTTCAATGAAAGCGTATACCCTGCCTATACTCCTTATTATCCATTATATACAAAAACAAAGTGTGGCATCTCTGATGTAAGCACAACGGCAAAACCTAATCCGATTCAGGTTCGTAATTTTAAATATAACATTTTATCTGCAGTTACTTTCACAGTTGTTAATGCTCTTCAGAGAGCAGATGATGGATATAAGCCCTATGCGATAAACAATGCAACGTTCCAGATTTCTAAATTCAGGGTTGGTACTATGAATGGTTTAGGACTTCATGATGAACTGGCAGGTTCCGCTAATTTGTTTTCTGTATATCCTAACCCTGTTAACAATGGGATCTTAAACCTTAATGTTGTGGCTCAAAACATCAAAGTTTTAGATGTACTTGGAAATGTGTTGATTTCTTCTTCTTCAGCTAAAGAATTAAATGTATCTTCTTTGAACAAGGGTGTTTACACTTTACAGTGTTCTAAAGGAACTTCTCGTTTCGTTGTAGAGTAATCTTAAAATGTATAGTAGTTCCTAAATTGGTTTACTGATTTAGGATTTATAAAGTGTTTAAAGGCTCATGAACTTCAAACGTTCATGAGTTTTTTTATTTTCATATTTCTATTTTATTTTTGGTTTCGAATCTGTTTGACGTGAGCATTTTATACATTTAATAAAGGTCTTATTGAATTCAAATGTGTATTCCATGAATGGTTGATGATATGGTTCTCTAAAATCTTTTAAGCGTTTTAATTGAGCCAACTCTTCTTAGCGACTTCCTTAAATTCTTTCTGCAACTTCATAACATAATTAAGAACAATATTTATATGCTTAATACATACCTCGAAATAAGGTTTTTAATAAAAAATCATATTCTTATATAGCAAGTTTGTTACATTAAAAATATTTCATTATTCTTGCATTACTAAACTAAGAAATTTTTTATTACTGGTAAAAGAGTTCCAATCAGACGCAACTTTCTTTTCATAATATTTAAGTTTCTCTTTGGCATTAAGTCGATCTCGATGTTTGCATTTGTAAAACAAAGGAATATATCTAGTAGTGTGATTTAATCAATTTTTAATCTTTTATAACTAAATCCATAACCCAATGAAAAAGCAATTACTCATGATTGCAGCTGTGACTTCGATATTTTTTTCTCAGGTTAATGCACAGCAGTTTGCAGGCCCAAATGACCAGTACTCAACCATCTCAAGACAGGGATTAATACAAATCTCGGGTAGCTACGGTGATAAACTAATAGTCGGAGGTGGCGGCCAAGGTGGAGGAGGCACTACTTATTTTAATGAACAAGGCTTGAGAATGTCAGTATTTAATAGAACTCTTAAAATTGGGGCGTTTCCAGGTGTTACAGGCTTTAATGGTGTAGGTATTGTGGGTGAAGATGATAATTTTGTCGATAAATCAGATGTAGGAGTTTTTGGTGGTACTGGTAGTGGATTATACCTGGGAGGCAACAAACAAATTCATTTAACAGTTTTACCTTCTGGAATTGTAGGTATAGGTACATTGACTCCAGCCGCTACGGTTATGTTTCACCTTAAAGGAAATACAGCCACAAATTCTATAATGCGTATTGAACCACTTAATTGGAACACTGGCACAGTTGGAAGTACAGCAAAAATTGAATTAGGTGATCAAAATAACTATTTAAATATGGTCTTAGGAACTGGTATGAGATTAAATACATCAAGCGATCTTATATTTTCCACAAATAATGCTGAGCGAATGAAAATTGATGCTTCAGGTAAGGTATCATTAAATGGAATTATGGCAGTTGGTTCCAATACAGTTCCCAGCACTTATCAATTCGCAGTGGTGGGCAAAAGTAATTTCAATGGTATTGTGTCCATTGGTGACCTAAATAGTGGATTTACTACTCCTAAAATGTATCCAATTGCATCTGGATATAGTCTTTATGTTGTAGGTGGAATTATGTCCGAACAAGTAAAAGTTGCCCTGAAAAGTACAGCTAACTGGTCTGATTATGTTTTTGAGAATGATTATAAACTCTCCAGTTTAAAAGAGATAAAGAAATATGTTCAGGAAAATAAACACCTTCCTAATTTTCCATCTGCTAATGAATTAGTTAAATCGGGAATTAATCTGGCAGAAATGGATGCTAAACTTTTGGAAAAGATCGAAGAGCTAACCCTACACTTAATTGCATTAGATGATAAAAATGATAAGTTGGAAAAGGAATTAGAAGTGTTGAAAAAAAAATGCGTTAAAATTAGATAAAATTATTTTTTTAAGTTTTATATAATATATAGC
>JANYCH010000382.1 GCA_025360395.1 Cytophagales bacterium
GCCAAAAACCCAGTTATCCATCTTTCCTTTAAATTCTATAGGAATATTTTCTTTTAATTCTATGGTAAGATAAGAAATGCATTTGCTGCCATCTACAACATAAGGTTCTGAAATGGCATCAGTAGGGCAAGCATCAATGCAGCGGGTACAAGTTCCGCAATAATCTTCTATGGGGTTGTCGTATTCCAGTTCCAGGTCTACAATTAACTCTGCTATAAAAAAGAAACTTCCTGTTTCCCTGTTTAATAAGTTACTGTTTTTACCAACCCAGCCAAGCCCTCCTTTTTTTGCCCAAACCTTGTCCATTACAGGAGCAGAATCTACAAATGCCCTGCCATTGAAATCTCCAATTGCTTCCTGCAATTCAAGCAGAAGGGTTTTAAGTTTAGCCTTAATCACATCGTGATAATCCTGGCCATATGCGTACTTCGAAATCTTGAACTCTGTATCTAATTCTTTTTCAGGATAATAATTGAGTAACATGGTGACGACAGATTTTGCACCGTGAACCAGTAATCTTGGGTCTAATCTTTTGTCAAAATGATTTTCCATCCAGGTCATTTTTCCATGCATGGATTTCTTTAACCAATTCTCCAGTTTAGGTGCTTCTTCTTTTAAGAATTCAGCCTTGGCAATCCCGCAAAAATCAAATCCCAAAGCCTTTGCTTTTTCCTTGATTAATTTGGAGGTATGAGCTGGAAATGAGTTTAACAAAATGGAGATTTACAAAAGTAAATTTACCTAAAATGATGCAGGTTTGAAACCTATAAAAAAGCAAAGGAATTGATTGGTTAAATCAGCTGGAATACCTTATTTTCCGCCATATTTGAAATCTTAAGATATCAATTGCCGAAACCAATTTTAAAATCCAGAAAATTTTCAAGGGCCTTCGTCAGGATATCGCGTCCATTTTTAGAATTTCTTCAGATACAACAGGCAAGTGGTTATTTGCTATTGATAGCTACCCTGGCTGCTTTGCTTTGGTCGAATTCACCTTTTGGTGATTCATTTATCCATTTCTGGCATACAAAAGTCGATATCTATATCACCTCCTTTACAATAGAACAACTTGTCAACGATGGGCTGATGACCATTTTTTTCACAGTAGTAGGTCTGGAGATTAAAGGGGAATTAGTTCATGGAACATTGTCAACGAAGGAGCAGGCTATTTTGCCGGTTGTTGGTGCTATAGGAGGAATGGCTTTTCCTGCCATAATTTTCCTTCTTTTTAATTATGGAACAAATGCAGCTTCTGGCTGGGCGATCCCTACTGCAACAGATATAGCCTTTTCACTTGCCATTATTCAATTGCTTGGGAACAAGGTTGCTTTAAGTTTAAAAGTCTTTTTAATGGCCTTAGCAGTCGTCGATGATCTTGGGGCTATTGTTATTATTGCGGCTTTTTACTCGAGCCAATTAAACTGGACCTATTTTTCATACTCTTTGGTAGTAGTTGCAGTTCTTTTCTTGTTTAATAAAGGGAACGTTAAAAACATATTTCTTTATTTTATTGCTGGTGGGATACTGTGGTATTGTCTTCATGAAACTGGAATCCATCCAACCATTTCAGGGGTTATTTTGGCCCTTTTTGTGCCCCTTAAACCTGGCAACCAAAACGTAAAAGATTTGAAGGCCGATCCTCCCCTGGAAAAAATGCTTCACCTCTTAAATGGTTTCTCAGGTCTATTTGTTATGCCCATTTTTGCCTTTTGCAATGCTGGGCTTAAGGTTAATTTTAAGGCTATTGATAATTTGTTTTCCCCCTTATCTATTGGTATTTTCTTCGCCTTATTAATCGGAAAGTCATTTGGGATAACCATTGCATCGGTAATTTCGTCCAAACTCAAACTAACCAAGCTTCCAGCTGATATAAAAATTTATGATTTGTTTTTAGTCAATATCCTGGCTGGGATTGGTTTTACCATGTCCATATTTGTAACAAACCTGGCATTTCAAAATCCGGAAATGATAGATTCAGCTAAATTAGCGGTTATAATTACCTCTTTCACTGCAGGCTTACTTGGTTATTTTCTAATAAGATTCAGGCAAAATCCTCAATAAAGGTAATTGCATATCCGTTCAGGATCATGTAATGCATTTTGTATTTCCAGACCTGACTTCCAAGACGTATTTCTGTTTCCATTAATCCTTCATTGTTATTCGGAAAGCCAGTAACGAAAAGATTGTCTTTAAAAATTAAACCTCTTCCATGAAATACTTTATATAAGGTTTCCTTTGCACACCAGATCAAGGTAATTTTATTAAGGTCAATTCCACAAAAATCTGCTTCTGCTTCATTTAAAAATTTAGGCGCGATCAAAAGCAACTTTTTGGAAATCAATTCTATATCTATAGCTGTTTTCTTTTTAGGATGGATTACGGCCGAAGCAAAATCGTGTGAATGCGAAAGCGAAACATGGTATTTAAGACCCACTAAATAGGGCTTTAAAATATCGTCTTTGATGATGCCTTTATAAGGCTTATCATAATAGGTTAGGAGTTGTTTTATTACAATCCTGCTGGCAAGGAATTCTTTCTTTTTTCTATCATGGCCTATTTTATCCAGATAGCTTAGGTCAATATCGTTCAACTCAATTGTTTCAACAAGTTCATCCAGGCTTTCTGTAATGTGCCATAAACCCCAGCTCATATTTGAGCGGTAAAAATATTTCTTTTCTGTAAGTGGCAAATTGTTGAATTAATACGCGAAGATACGTTTTTAGGATGCGGAATGTTGAAATAAAAGCATACAATTGCTAACAAATTGTATTTTTGGAAATGGTAGAAGTTACAAAAATCTCGACTTATACTGGTCATAAAGATTGTGTTTATGTACTGGAGAAATCTGGGGAAGAATCTTGTTTTTTCTCTGCTTCGGGAGATGGATTGGTCGTAAGGTGGGATATGAATAAGCCTGATCAAGGCGAAGTAATTGCCAAGGTAGAAAATTCAGTGTATGCAATGACTTTTGTCCCGGTTAAAAACTGGCTTATTATCGGGCAAAATTTCAAAGGTTTGCATGTTATTGACCTGACCACAAAAAAGGAAATAAGAAACCTTCATTTTACCGAATCTGCTATTTTCGATATCGTTCTGGCAGAACAAAAGGTATTTGTGGCCTGTGGTAATGGGAAAGTCCATTCTTTTGGGCTGGAAGATTTTTCTCTGCGAGATGTTTTTAACTTTTCTGACAAAAGCGCACGATGTCTTTCTTATAATTTTATCTTCGGACATCTGGCAATAGGTTACAGCGATAATTTCATCAGGATTTTGGAAGGCGATAAATTATTGACAGAAATTCCCGCACATTCAAACTCAGTGTTTACGGTTGCCTATTCACCAGATGGAACTGAATTGATATCCGGAAGTAGAGATGCACACATTAAAATCTGGGATGTAAATGGTAATTATTCTCTTAAAACCTCTATTGTGGCACACATGTATGCCATTCATCACATTGTTTTTAAACCAAATGGAAAGTTTTATGCAAGCGCAAGCATGGATAAATCAATAAAAATATGGGATTCTGAAACACATAAACTCTTAAAAGTAATTGATAAATCCCGACATGGTGGCCATGCTACTTCAGTCAACAAACTTCAATGGACTTCTAATCAGGAAATTCTGATTAGTGGAAGTGACGACCGGAATATTTCTCTTTGGGATATCCGGTTTAGTTAAATCAATTCTTCATAAAGTCCCTCTTTCCATGTAAGTTTGAACAAAGAAGCTAAAATGCTCAAAAAGGCTTTATTTATACTTTTACTCCCAGTATCCCTTTTTGCCCAAAAGGTTATAGGATCCTATAACCTGAAAAACAAGCCTACCGAATTCGTTTATAAAGTAAGCCGGCCCCAAAAACCAGTAAGATTGCTTTTTCAAAATGATTCTGAATATGAGATCCTAACCTTCGACAGTACATTTCAAAATACAAAAAGTATTGTCTATAATAATCCTGATGCAAAGAACAGGTATGTAACATCTTTGGAATCAGATAGTTTGCTAAGTCTATATTTTTTAAATATTAAAACAGGGGAGTTTTCTGTTCTGAGCACCGCCGGAGAACAGAAATTTAATTATAAAGCACTTTTTAAAGAAGGGAATAAGGAGCATTTTTTGAAAGCAGTACCGGTTAATGAATATATATGTGCTTTAAGTATTATTGACACCAGTAACCAACTTATTGTCAGGTCATATCTGCATTCAAAGTTAGTTGTGACTGATAGTTTTAAAATTGAATTTCCCATGCTGATGACAGCCCTTAAAACTGAGCTTAACCTTCTAAACCAGGAGCCTTTTTCAGATATAGGCATCACATATATCAACTATGAGTTAGAGCAGCAACTCTCGGATATTTATACTGATAGAAAGCTCTATGTGAGAGATGATAAATTGGTGATGATTTTTGACCGGAATAATACTTCACATATCGTAATCGCTGATTTGACAAAAAAGAAGTCTTATTATAAAAAATTCAGTTTCAAACTTGAACTGGAAACATCGCCTCAAACCACCAAGGGAAATTCATATTTATTTCAGGATAATTTTTTTAGGATCACCAGCAATGGCCATCAGTTAAACCTGGCGATTATAGATTTCAGGAATTTCAAACTTATCAGGAACCACAACATTTTCGATGATATGCCAATAGAAATAAAAAATGGACCAATTTTATTTGAGGAAAGCAGTAATGGATCTGTTCCTACAATAGAGGCTGTAAAAAATACTGAGAAGTTTTTCAAAATAATACGTGGTGCAGATCTTGGGGTCACCGCAAGATCGCTTTCAGGCAATGCTTACGAGCTTACTATTGGTTCTCACCAATCAGAAATTTACGTTTCCCAGGCTATGGGGCCTACTATCGGCATGGGAATGGGAATGGGAATGGGGATTGGAATGGGAATGGGAGGTTTGGGGGGCGGAATGGGTTCAGGGGCCTTTGATCCGTTTTATTATCCCTATGGAATAAGTAATCGTGGTTATAGCGTAAGTATAGAAAAGGCTTATTTTCATTCTGTTTTATCAGAAAAAGAATTTGCTCATATTCCTATGCCTTTAGGGTCCGATTACCACACCAGAAAAAATCTATTTTGGTCGAAAAATTTAAAAAACGGTAAAGTACCAGAAATTTCTACTGAATATGCGTTTAAAGACAAGGTACATTACGGATATTGGGACAGGAAGATTGCAAAGTTTACTTTACTGGAATTTGAAAAATAGTTATCTTTAGTAAGGCCTTATTGCCTAAACTTAAAAATATTAGACAGCATTTATATAAAGAATGGCAGTAACCGGGAAAGAGCGTTCCAAAGAAGAACTTTTGCAGGAAATCACGGAGCTGAAAAAATTAGTTTCCCAGTACGAAATAGCCCAGAGCCATACATTACAACCTACTGGAAAGGTCTCCGAACTGCAAAAGTTAGTAAATGAAAATAGCCATGACCTGATATTTATACATGATCAGACTGGTAAGGTATTGGCACTCAATAAGGTAGTTTCTGACTTTCTCCCTTTAAAGGAATTTGCAGATATGAGGGACATACTTGTTCCTAAAGTAAGGGATAAGTTTGAAGAATATCTTGAACGAATTCTCGCAAATGGGTATGACAAGGGCTATATGAAGGTTTTTGACCGTGAAGGACACGTCCGAATCTTGAAATATAGTAACAAACTTGTTAAAAACGAAGATTCTATCGCTGTCATTCAGGGGCTTGCGCATGATATAACTGAATTGTGGCAGGCTAACAAGAAACTGAAAGCTTCAGAATTAAGTTATAAAGGTCTTTTTGATTCAAGTGAAGATGCCATTTTTATACTGGACCAAAAAGGCTATATAATCAACGCAAACTATACAGCACAAAATAATTACAATCTGGAAGAAGAACTTTTGATTGGGAAGTTTTATGTCAGGGTTGCTATTAAAAATATACAGGACAGTTTAAAGCTTACTTATAAACTTCGCACGACCTGGAAGGGCAATATTCAAAAACTGGAAGTAGGAGGCAGGCTGCCTAACGGAATGCAGTTCAACAAAGAAATCACACTTAAAAAGGGGGAATACAACGAGGAACCTGTTATTATTTGTGTAGAAAGGGATATTACAGAACGCAAGCTTGCTGAGGCTAAAATGCGTGATGAAGTTGCCTTGAAAAAAACTGAAGAAAAGCTACATAAAGTATTTGAAAAGGCGAATTTCTTTGCTCTGATCATAGACCGCAATGAAAAAATAACCTATACAAACCTGGCGCTCGCCAGAATACTGGGTAAAAAGGACCAGGAAATAATTGGGAAAAAGACTTCGCAGATATTTGTACTCGACAAAAAATACAAAAAGGGCGAATTTTTCAATGAAATGGTCTCTGGCGGTTTCATTAATAAATTTGAATGGAAAATGCTCACCAAATATGGTGATGAGCGGACCATTCAGTTTACTGCAACACTGATGACAAGCCCGCAAGGTGAAATTGCAGGTTTAACCATGTTGGGCGAAGATGTGACGGAAAATAAACGGATGGTAAGGGCCCTTCGCGATTCCAATGAAAAAATGCGGGAACTTTTTGAGAATGCCAGCGACCTTATTGTGGCATTTAAACCGGAAGGCAATATTTCTTATGTTAATGAATCATGGAAAAATGTACTCGGTTACAATGATGAAGAAATAAGTACCCTGACTTTCAAAGATATTTTAACTGATGACTCCCAGGTGCCTACCCAGGAATATCTGGATAAAATTGCAAGAGGAGAGAAACTAGAAAACCTGGAAACAAAGTTTTTAACAAAAGCTAAAAAGCAGATTTATGTAATTGGTAGTATAAACTGCAAGTCGCAAAATGGTAAGACTATAGAATACAGAGGTATTTTTTATGATAATACATATAAGGTAAGGGCAGAAAGAACGCAATATCTTTATTATGGGATCGCTAACCTTGCCTTAAAAAGTGATAATCTGAATACTCTTTTTCAGGATATTCACCATTTGCTGAAGAATATAATTGAAGTAAACAATTTTCATGTTGCTTTATTTGATAAGCAAAGGCGCTCGTTGGAGTATCCATA
This sequence comes from Cytophagales bacterium, assembly GCA_025360395.1. Taxonomy (GTDB): domain Bacteria; phylum Bacteroidota; class Bacteroidia; order Cytophagales; family UBA9547; genus UBA9547. The sequence continues at coordinate 7,057 of JANYCH010000382.1, forward strand.
CTATGTCGACGAGCAATTTGGAATGTATCCTTCCTTAGAAAAAAACAATCCTATTACTTCAGATTCTCTTACTGAATATACCTTAAAATATGGCAGCCCTATTTTCTTATTTGAGGAAAATATTATCCAGCTCGCAAGTGAAAATAAATTGATTATCTCTGGTAGGATACCCAAAATATGGATGGGCGTACCTTTGAAACAGGATGGCGAAATTATAGGTGTTATAGGTGTTAAAAGTTACAACGATAAGAGCAAGTATAGGTTAAGGCACCTGGAAATGCTTGATTTCGTTTCGGGTCAGATTGCTTTTGTAATTGAAAGAAAGCGAAGGGAAGAGATGATAAGGACCCAAACCGCCAAATTAAATGCCATTTTCGAATCGAGTTCGCATTTAATATGGACGGTAACCCGAGAACGGGTGCTGACCTCATTTAATAAAAACTATTCTGAAGCTGTATTCAAACAATATGGGATACGACCAGCTATTGGGTTAACTGTTACCAAAAATATTCCGGTTTTGGCCGGGGAAGAATATAAAGAAACTATAAACAGAAAGTACCAAGACGTATTTAATGGAAACCCCCAACATCTTGAAACTAAAATAAAAGTAAAGGACGGAAGCGATTTGTGGTGGGATAGTTTTTTCAATCCTATTTATGAATTAGACGGAAGCATCAATGAGGTTTCTATCATTTCTCACAACATCACAGAAAAAAAGAGAATTGAGTTGGCTGTTCAGGAAAGCGAAGAAAAATTCAGAAACATTTTTGAATCCTTTCAGGATATATATTACAGAACAGATATAAAAGGTATTGTAACACTAGTAAGCCCTTCAATATACGAGATTTGCGGATACAAACCCACCGAACTTCTAGGTCGCAATATTGCTGATTTTTATATAAACCCTAAGAAGCAGGAAAAACTAATAAAGGAACTTTTGAGGACTGGTGCTGTCAGGAATTATGAAGTTATCCTTCAAAAGAAAGACGGCACTTCTTTAAATTGCAATACTCACTTAAGGCTTATTTATGATAAATACCTTCAGCCAGTAGCAATTGCAGGTGTAGCACGTGATATAACAGACCTTAAAAAGTCTTCTGAAGAACTTTTGCTTGCTAAGGAACTAGCAGAAAGATCATTAAAAGTTAAGGAAGTTTTCCTTGCTAATATGAGCCATGAAATACGCACACCAATGAATGGTGTAATTGGCATGATAGACCTTTTGGCTGAAAGTACCCTGGACAGACGTCAGAAGGAATACGTTCAGACTATTAAAAAGTCTTCAGAAACCTTGCTGGAAATCTTAAACGACATTCTTGACCTTTCAAAACTTGAAGCGGGTAAAATGGAATTAAGATTATCACCAATTTCTTTGAAGCATACTATTGAAAAGCTCTATTCCCTTTTTAAACAGCAGGCTGTAAACAAAGGAATAGAGTTGCAATATGAAATTTCACCGCAAACACCTTTGAACCTTTTTGCTGACGAAACAAGGTTATTGCAAATACTTTCCAACCTTACATCCAATTCAATAAAATTTACTGACAAAGGTTTTGTCAAAGTAAAGGTTACCCCGGTATCTCAAAAAGATACAGAGCATGTTATCAAGGTTGAAGTTATTGACACAGGAATTGGGATTACAGAAGATGATATTAAAAAACTGTTTGCCACTTTTCAGCAATTAGACAATGGTTCAACTAAAACATATAAGGGCACAGGATTAGGATTGGCCATCTCGCAGCAATTAACCCAGTTAATGGGAGGTGAGATTGGGGTAAGTTCAAATGCTGGAGTGGGAAGTAATTTCTGGTTTACTTTTGTAGCACAGGAATCCGGTGTGATTGTGGAGAAAAATGAAGAATCAGAAATGGGTATGATTCATTTCACTACCTACACACCTCATATTTTATTGGTAGATGATAATAGCATAAACCAAAAAGTGGCCGGCGAAATCTTAAAACATGGTGGTTGTACAATAGATGTAGTTTCTGACGGACAGGGGTCTATAGATAAAGTGGCAGAAGGGACTTTTTACGATCTTGTGCTGATGGACGTTCAAATGCCTGGGATGGATGGAATAACTGCCACCCAGCATATAAAAAGGCTGGATTTGTTCAGGATTCCGCCTGTTGTTGCAATGACAGCCTATTCTATGCGCGAAGACAAAGAAAAATTTATGAACTCCGGAATGGACGATTACGTATCAAAACCTATTCGGGCAGAAATCTTATTATCAAAAATAAAAGAATGGGTAGAAATACAAAACCCCGATCTAAAAAACTTTACTGCAAGGCCTGAAATTAATAAAGTATTCACATTGCCGAAGAAACTCGATTTCGACCCTGACGAAAATACAGAAGATTCTATAATAGATAACGCAATTATGAACAGCCTGAGGAATTTGGGTGGGGAAGAATTGGTTCAGGAAACGTATGCTGAATTTATTACGGAAGCTTATGATCAGATTTTTAGTTCTATTGAGGCAGGAAAAGTCCGGGATTATGAAAGAATACGGTACGAGTTGCATACACTAAAAGGAAACTCTGGTACGCTTGGTGTGATAAAAATTTCTAAATTGGCAGAGGTTATCGAGAAGGGCCTTAAAAAAGGAGATGCAGAGAACCTTGAATCCAACCTTGAAACCTTATTATGGTTCTGGGAGGAATTTAAAAATTATTTTGAAAAATTTATAAAATTATAAGCCACATGTCTCAGAAAAAAGTATTGATTGCCGAAGATAGTTCTGTAATTCAGAACCTTACAAAGAAAATCCTTCAGTTTCAAAATTTTGAAATACAAAGTGTAAAAAATGGCAAAGAACTTTTAGAATCAGTTGAAAAGCAAACTTTTGATGTCATTCTTTTAGACATAAACATGCCTGTCATGAACGGGATTGAAGCTGTAACCGAGCTTAGGAAAAATGCAGATGAGAAAAAGAAAAATATTCCTGTTATTGCCATTACAGGAAATGCAGCAAATCACACCGTAGAATATTTAAAATCTGTTGGTTTTAGTGAGTACTTGCAAAAACCCTTGAATTTTGATCATCTGGTAGAACTGGTTAAAAAATATACAAACAACTAACCAAAATATTAATTAACTGATCCTTAATTAATAATGATAAAATACACCAAACAATTCCAGACCAGGCTAGAGGAGCTTTTTACTGAATCGCAATATATATTACGATATGAGAAAGGTAATTTCAAATCTGGTTATTGCGTCATAAAAGAAAAGGGAGTAGTTATAATCAATAAATATTACCCTTTAGAGGGGAAAATCAATTGTCTCATTGATATAATACGTAATCTGTCTTTAGACATAAGCCGTTTTAGTGAGTCAAACAGGAAATTTTATCTGGAACTGACCCAAACAGAACTGGCACTTTGAAACTTACATTTCTTGGTACTGGCACTTCGCAGGGCATACCTGTTATTGGTTGTACATGCCAGGTTTGTCAGTCTTCGGATTTCAGGGATAAGAGGTTAAGGGTTTCCGTACTTTTTCAGGTTGGCAATACAAATATTGTAATTGATACTGGTCCTGACTTCCGTCAACAAATGTTACGTGAAAGAATCAGTAAAATTGACGCAATAATATATACGCATCAGCACAAGGACCATACAGCCGGACTGGATGATATTCGTCCATTCAATCATAAACACAATATGGATATGCCTTTGTATGGCCGCAAAAGTGTTTTAGATCAGCTGAAAACCGAATTCTCCTATATTTTTGAAAATATTACCTATCCAGGTATCCCAAGGGTAGTGCTGAATGAAATTAAAAACGAAGAATTTTATATTAGAGACATTAAAATTACACCTGTTGAGGTTATGCACCACAGGCTTCCTGTCTTTGGTTTCAGGATAGGGGACATCTCTTATATCACTGATGCAAACTTTATTTCAGAGAAGGAAAAAGAAAAAATTAAAGGATCAAAGGTTGTGGTCATAAATGCTCTACAAAAGAGCCCGCACCTTTCACATTTTACTTTAAAAGAAGCGATTAGTTTAATTCAGGAATTAAATCCCGAAAAAGCATTTTTAATCCATATGAGCCATACTATGGGCACTCATAAAAAAGTATCTACAGAGTTATGTGATGGGATTGAATTTGCCTACGATGGTTTGACAGTCGAAATTTAGAAGGCAAGAAAAGAGGGGAATCCGGTTGCACAAATTAATAATCTGGAAGCTGGTCTACACTTTTGCCATTTATCGCCCCTCTTCCTTATAATAAGTATACATTATCTTACCTGTTGTAGCTTATCAAAATTAACATGCCAAGATTTAAAAATATTTCATAGAAATATAAATGAATCAATTGGTCATAAAAAAAGGGTTTTGATCAAGGATCAAAACCCTTTTTAGAATATGGAGAAATACTATTTTACTTTGTCAACTATCGCTTTAAAAGCTTCAGGATTATTCATTGCAAGATCAGCAAGGGCTTTGCGGTTTAGCTCTACGCCAGAACTGTTAAGCTTACCCATGAATTGAGAATAGTTAAGACCAAGTTCTCTCGCAGCAGCGTTAATACGTTGTATCCAAAGCGCACGGAATTCTCTTTTCTTAGCTTTACGGTCACGGAATGCATATTGCAAACCTTTTTCCCAGGTGTTTTTTGCTACTGTCCACACATTTCTGCGGGCCAAGTAATAACCTTTGGTCCTTTTTAAAATTTTCTTTCTTCTTGCCCTGGAGGCGACGTGATTTACTGAACGTGGCATTGTTGTTGATTTTTTAAAGGATGGCGCTTCTTTCTACGGAATCTTATTTGCCAGACTTCTGGTGAAACTTAATTTAGAAACCTTGCAGATTGATTACATCAAATTAAGCATCAGCTTAATTCTTCTTTCATCTGTTTTGTGTACCAGGCCGGAATGCGTAAGGTTACGCTTCCTCTTGGTGGATTTTTTGGTCAGGATATGGCTTTTGTAAGCGTGTTTACGCTTAATCTTGCCAGTACCAGTGATCATAAACCTCTTTTTCGCTAACGATTTGGTTTTAACCTTTGGCATGTGTATATATAATTTAACTACGTATTTACTTTTTTGGTGCCGCAACCCTGGGTATCAGGAATACAAACATTCTTTTACCTTCTAATTTTGGTGCTAACTCCACTTTTGCATATTCATCAAGTGCTTTGATAAAATTTGTCAAAAGTAGTTCGCCCCTTTCTTTATACACAATTGTACGGCCTACAAAGTGTACATAAGCCTTTACTTTATCTCCTGCCTTCAGGAAGTTAATAGCATGCTTAACTTTAAATTCAAAGTCGTGCTCATCAGTATTTGGTCCGAAACGGATTTCTTTAACAGAAACCTTGTGGGTTTTTGCCTTTAATTCCTTTTGTTTCTTCTTTTGTTCGTACTTAAATTTTGAATAATCAACAACTCTGCAAACCGGTGGTTCTGCGTTTGGTGATACTTCAACCAGGTCTAAACCGATTCCTTCTGCAATTTTTATTGCTTCTTCAATCGGATATATGCCAACAGTAACATTCTCTCCTACAACCCGTACGCTAACAGCTTTTATTAGCTTATTAATTTTATAAGGCTCTTCGGGTATTACCCTTCTGCCTCTGAAACTTCCTCTTGGTTCTATTGCCAATTTCTAAATCCTAAAATGAGGTGCGAATTTCGCATAAAAACCAGAATAAAAAAATACTAACACAGTAAAAATAAGAATATTACCAATATTAGTACTGAGTACTGAGTATTTAGTATTTAGACTATTGCTTGTAAGGTGCAAATGCCTTGTATAAACTACCGGCTTTCAAAGGCATCCCAAAATACAGCCCAAAGAGTTAATGATTTGTAAAATTGTGGAATCCACTCCCAACCCACAACTCACAAACCGCAACTGACTTAATTGGTTCTCGATGCCAGCAGGTACAAAACAGCCATCCTGATTGCTACGCCATTTTCCACCTGATCCAGAATTATTGAATGTTGGCTGTCTGCTACATCGCTGGTTATTTCTACACCACGGTTTATTGGCCCGGGGTGCATAATCACTATTTCCTTATTTAAAGAATCCAGCATTTCTTTATTTATACCAAAGTACAGGGCATATTCACGAAGAGAAGGAAAATAACTGATCTGTTGTCTTTCCATTTGAATACGAAGCACATTGGCAACATCGCACCAATTGAGTGATTCTCTCACATTATGGCTAATTTGAACTCCAAGCGATTCTATATGTTTGGGGATCAGGGTGGATGGCCCACAAACCCTTACTTCTGCGCCAAGTTTTTTTAAAGCAAAAATATTAGATAAAGCTACCCTTGAATGTAGGATATCGCCAAAAATACAGATCCTCTTACCTTCAATTTGACCTAGTTTTTGTTGTATTGAGAAACAATCAAGCAAAGCCTGTGTTGGGTGCTCATGTGTACCGTCGCCGGCATTGATGATGTTGGCACTCACTTTCTTTGACAAAAAATGTGGAACGCCTACACTGCTGTGCCGGATCACGATCATGTCCACTTTCATGGCCAGGATATTATTTACAGTATCCAATAAGGTTTCACCTTTTTTTACTGAGCTATTTGATGCTGCAAAATTTATAGTATCTGCTGAAAGCCTTTTCTGGGCCAGTTCAAATGAAATACGTGTCCTGGTTGAGTTTTCAAAAAAAATGTTGGCTATGGTTACGTCCCTCAGTGTTGGTACTTTTTTCTGAGGACGGTTGATTACTTCCTTAAACTGTTTTGCTGTTTCGAGGATAAGATGAATATCGTCAACCGTAATGTCCTTAATTCCAAGTAAGTGCTTTGAGCTTAATTGTTGGTTGCTATTCATCTTTTGTAATCAGCCAGATATTGTCGTTCTCAAAACCTTGTTCTTTCAATTCTACCAGCACTTTTTGAGTTGGTAAAGTATTCACTTTCTGACCTATATAATCAGCTTCTATAGGTACATGGCGGGAATGTTTCCTATCTACTAAAGTTAAAAATTCAATTTTAGAAGGCCTTCCCAAGGAGACTAGGGCTTCTAAAGCAGATCTGACAGACCTACCTGTGTATAGCACATCATCTACCAGGATTACTTTTTTGCCTTCTATTTGAAAAGGAATATTGGTTATATATGATTTAACAGGTATTTCCCTTCTTCGAAAATCATCACGATTGAAAGAAATATCGAGCTGGCCTGTTGGGATACTTTTACCTAATAATTCTTGTAATTTTTTAGAAATACGCTCTGCCAGGAATACACCTTTTGGTTGCAAACCGATGATAATGGAATCCGAAAAACCATCGTGATTTTCTATCACTTGGCGACAAAGCCTTTCGATGGTAAGGTTTAATAGTGTGCTACTGATGATTAGGCGTTTCTGCATCAGAAAGGAAATTGGGCAAATATAGGGAAGTTTAAGTATTGTTAGGTTTGAAAAATTTATTTAAATGGTTTTGTTTATCAATACAAGTTGGTACATTTAATAAACTGAAAAACTAAATATTATGAAAAGAACACTTTTACTCTTTAATGTTGTTACATTTTTTACCACTTTAAATGTATTTTCACAAACTACATATGATGTTGTAACTACTGCACAATTTACCTATTCACCTTCAGAGAAAACTATAAACGTAGGGGATAAAATTAATTTTTCAGCCAGTCTTACACATCCATTAAGAGAAGTAACTGAGGATGGTTGGAATAATAATCAAGTAGTTTTAAAGCCAGGAGGATTTACCTGCGATGCGACTTGTACTCTAACATTTAGTAAGGCTGGTACATATTTTTTTGAATGTAATAATCATGGACCATTTGGAATGAAGGCAAAGATTATAGTAAGTTTTCCAACAGGTTTGGAGGGATCTGAATTGGTTTCTGGAGATTTTAGGGTTTATCCAAATCCAACAGAATCAAATGTTTCTATTGATTTGGGCCAGGATTTATTTGTAAATTCTAT
>JANYCH010000053.1 GCA_025360395.1 Cytophagales bacterium
ACTAGTGGATCTCCATAAACTTCAGAAGTTGAAGCCACTAACACACGGGCTTTTTTTGCCCTTGCAAGGCCTAAAACATTGTGAGTTCCCAAAGAACTTACCTTCAAGGTTTGAATTGGTATTTTAAGGTAATCAATTGGGCTTGCAGGTGAAGCGAAATGAAGGATATAATCAAGTTCTCCGGGAACATGGATATATTTACTTACATCCTGATGATAGAACTCAAAATCTGGTAGCTTAAATAAATGTTCGATATTACGAAGCTCTCCTGTAATAAGATTATCCATCCCAATTACATAGTAACCTTCTTTGATAAACCTGTCGCAAAGGTGAGAACCAAGAAACCCTGCTGCACCCGTTATTAATACTCTTTTATTTTTCATTACCCTTGTTTATTTTTACTGGAGAACTTCTGCAGATACTGTATTTATGCCAATGCAATGATAATCAAATCCTATTTCTTTCATTTCGGCAACGTCATAAACGTTTCTTCCGTCAAAAATTAATTTGGTTTTCATTAATTTACCCATTACTGTATAATTTGGTGAGCGGAACTCCGGCCATTCTGTTACAAGTAAAAGTGCATCAACATCAATAAGTGCTTCATACTCATCTTTAGTATAAGTAATGATGTCACCAATCATTTTCTTAGCTTCATGGATCGCAACCGGGTCATAAGCTTTTACTTTACCACCGGCCTTCAAAATGCTGTCTATGATTACTAAAGAAGGAGCTTCTCTCATATCGTCTGTTTTTGGCTTAAAGGAAAGACCCCACATTGCAAATGTTTTACCAGAAAGGTCATTGCCAAAATGATGGGTGATTTTGTTAAATAAAACACTTTTTTGTTTTTCATTTACAGATTCAACAGCATCAAGCACCTGCATTTCATAGCCGTATTCTTTTGCTGTTCTAATCAGGGCTTTAACATCTTTTGGAAAACAAGAGCCTCCATAACCAACACCCGGGTAAATAAACCTGTGTCCGATACGGGCATCAGAACCAATACCTTTGCGGACCATATTTACGTCAGCACCTACCAGTTCACACAAGTTGGCGACATCGTTCATAAAACTGATTTTTGTTGCCAGCATAGAGTTAGCTGCATATTTCGTCATTTCAGAGGAACGAATATCCATAAATAATATAGGATGTCCGTTCATAAGGAATGGCTTATACAATTTGCGCATAATATCTTCAGCTTTTTTACTTTCTATACCTACAACTATGCGGTCAGGTTTTAAAAAGTCGTCAATCGCGGCACCTTCTTTTAAAAATTCAGGGTTGGATGCAACGTCAAATTCTAAAGAACTGTCTCTTTTAACCAATGCTTCAGCAACTGCTTTTTTAACTTTTTCTGAGGTACCAACAGGCACAGTGCTTTTAGTAACTACTACAGTGTAGTTCTGCATGTTTTCTCCAATTGCCCTTGCTACTGCTAAAACATATTTTAAATCGGCACTTCCGTCCTCGCCCGGTGGCGTACCAACTGCAATAAAGATAGCTTCACAGTCCTTTATACCTTCACTTATATTGGTGGTAAAATTAATACGGCCTTTTTCTGTATTTCTAAGAACCAGTTCTTCCAAACCTGGCTCATATATTGGCATAACACCTTTTTTTAGATTTTCTATTTTTTGATTGTCTATATCAATACAGGTAACTTCAATACCTGTTTCAGCAAAACACGTACCGGATACCAAACCAACATAACCAGTACCTACTACAGCTATTTTCATTGTTGTTATTAAAAATTATTGTTCGTTTCAAAGATAAGCTTAAAAAAATAATGGCAATATAAATTTACCGCTAATAAGTCACATTAAGATTAAATTTATAAGGGTTTAATGTAACTATAAGATACTGTGACCGTTTAACAGAATTGATTTTTGTCTGATGCGTACATACTTTTACTATATTTTATTTTCTCTGTTCACCTTCTCTGTCAACAGTTTTGCCCAAAACAATGGGCCGGAAGCTGTTATTGACAAAAAATTATATCATAAAAACATCAAGATTTATCGTGAGATTTTAAAAGGCGGACCAAATAAGGACATTACTATAAAGCTTGCAGAAGCTTTAAGAATGATAGAAAAGTACCAGGAAGCTGAAATTGAGTATGAAAAATTTATTGAAAGACCGGGGATCAGCCCGATATATTACAAGCACTACAGCGAAATTTTGTGCAAGCTTGGGCAGGCAGTAGAATGCAACCGCTGGGAAGTAAGATTTAAGGAATACGAAAAACGGGCAGATAAAACATCTGATGCTAATATTGAAATTGATACAACAGGATATTTTTTAAACAGGGCCCCTTTTAATTCTCCCGAAACAGATTTTGGACCTGCCTATTTTAAAAATGGATTGCTGTATGTTTCGGCATTTTCATTTGATAGCAAAACAACTGTACATGAAGGTACCGGAGAATCTTTTTACAAATTTTATTATGCAGAAAAAAACAAGGATGGTGGGTTTTTGCCTCCTGTTCAGATTTTTAAATCAATAGATGCAACTATGTATGAAGGTCCGGTTACTTTTTCGAGTGACAATTCCACCATTATGTTAGTTCGTAATAATTTAAACCAGCTTAAAGCAAAAAACAGAGATGATGGCCTTGTTCTGCAAATAGTAAAAGGCAAAATTGTGAATAATGAAATTACTGATATTCAGGATTTTCCCTACAATGACAAGGTTCATACCTTCACTCACCCTACTTTGTCACAAGATGGAAAAGAACTGTTTTATGCTTCTAACAGTGATTCTACAAGAGGCGGGTCTGATATATTTGTTTCTAGGCTGGTAAATGGAAAATGGAGTTCACCAGAGAACCTTGGTGATATAATTAATACTGAAGATGACGAGGTTTATCCTTACATTTCACCTTCAGGCAACCTCTATTTTTCTTCAACAGGGCATAATGGCATGGGTGGTTTTGATATTTTTGTCACGTCCAGACTAGATGGCAAATGGACAAAACCAGTAAATCTTGGTAACCCATTCAACACAATATTTGACGATTTTTCATTTATCTATCATGCCAAAGAAGGAGAGGGATTTTTAGCTTCAAATCGTGCAAGTAGTTTGGGAAGTGATGATATTTTTACATTTCAAGAAGTTTTTAAAAACAAAGAAGAAGAGAAGCAGTATAGGCCCAGAATGATAAGTCTGGTTAATAAAGACAATTTTGTTTATCAAAGAGGAAACAAAATCAGGGGTAAATTAAAGACAAATGATCCTTCAGTTTTTGCTGGTAAGGTTTTACAATTATTGGATAAGGATAAAAATATTGTTAAGCGTTGCTATATTACTCTTGATGGATATTTTTCTTTCTCTAATCTTAAGCCTGATAACTACATAATTATTTACGAAAAAGATCCGATAAATGCCAGACCGGAATTGACAATGATAAACCGTAAGCCTGGATACATTGACAAAGAGGATCTTCACAAATTTAAAATAGGGAGTGTATTAAAAGACTCTCTTTTGTCAGATAAAAACAGTTTTGTAATTGGTAAGCTGGTTACAAACCATGATAAGCTTCCTAACCAGGAGAATGTAAGTTTAATTGTGGTAGACTCAACAGGTAAAATCATTAAAAGAATAGAAGTTGGCAAAAACAATTATTTTATTTTCCGGAACTTGCCTCCCGACAATTATTTTATTCTTACTGAAGACAATAACCCCAATTTTATTTCTAATATAAATTATCACAGTGTCGACCAGTCGAAGGCTATAATGAGGAGCAGTCTTTTAGATTTTCACTATAAGCACCTTACGTCAGATTCTCTAAGAGAAAACAATATCATTATACATGGACAAGTAAAACTTGACGAACCAGGAAATACGACAGTTCTCTTGCTAGATCAGGACGATAACGTAATTGGAAGAACGCTGACAAATAGTGAAGGTTATTTTGTTTTCAGAGAATTGGACGGCGAGAATATGCACGTGATGGTTCTAAATGAGCATCCTTTGTTGACATTTGAGCATAATTCTGTCTATCAGAAAGAAGATAGTATGTACCACATCACCAAAAACCATATGCTTAAAAAACTTCCTTTCGATGAAAGTGACTTAAATAAAAAAGTAGTTGTAAATGGAAGGCTAACTTTAAATGAAAAGCCTCTGGAAAACAGACTTCTTATGTTAGTAGATAAAAATAACATGGTGGTTTCTGATGTATTTACGAATGAGGATGGTTTTTTCGCTTTTCAACATTTAAACCCAGACGATTATTATGTGGTTGTAAACGAGCAAGAACCAGGTTATCATCTTGAAACCCATGTTAATTTGGAGGATGATGCGATGAGAGTTAAAAAATCTGCTTTTGATGGATTTCAATATAAAAAAGGAAATTCTGACAGGTTTATTTCAATTCAGGGTTCTGCATTTACAAAATCCGACAAAAAAGAATTGGAAGACCAAATTATACTTTTACTGAATGAGTCGGGAAAAGTGGTCAGGCAAACTATAGTTGGTAAAGGTGGAAAATTTAAATTTGTCAATTTAGAGCCTGAACATTACCTTGTTTTATTTAACCATTATGATCCTGAGCATTTGGTAGAAATGAAAGTTGTAGAAGATCTTACAACTAAAATAGCTCAAACAGAAAATGGGAAATCAGTCGCTATTTCTGAGCCTATATCAAAAGAGAAAAATAAAATGGTTATCTATTTTGATTACAACAGCGATGTTATCGCACCACAATACCGAAAGGAATTAGCTCAGTTTATCTCTGAAATGAAATCGGCCAACTCTAAACAATTAGAAATTATGGGTTACGCAGACATTGTCGGGTCAGATTCATTTAACCTTAAGCTTTCTGAGAAAAGGATAAGAAATAGTAAAGAGCTTCTTTTACAAAGCCTGCAAAATGATAAGATAAAAATTACAGAAAAGCCAGAAGGTAAAACGCATAAGTTCCTAAACACTTATGGGTCTTATATACCTGCTCTCAACAGAAGGGTAGAGTTGATAGTAAAAGATTAATTCCCGAGGGCAGAATAGTTTTTTAAAACAATAGATAAATCGTCCATTGTTTTATATTCTTTAGCGTAAAGTAAATCCAATCTTTTGGCTGTTCCCAAATCGACAATATTGGGATCTAAGCCACTTATTGTATTCAATATTCCAGATCTTATTTTAGCAATTTGCAGGGAATTTACATCGCTAAAACCTACCCAGGTCCTATCTGCAAATAATACCGACAGAGTATTTTTAAAAAACCTGATAGGATTTTTGATAAAGAATAAATGAACTGGATAAGTAATAATAAAGAGTAAGGCAAGACTAATGTCAAAAAGTCGTTTGCTTCTTTTACTTTCGGGTTTATCTATTGATAATTTTACATCAAAAGAATAAAGTTCTCCTACAGTTTCTTTTGAATTACTTCCTATAATGTAATTAGATTCTTCAGGAACAATTTTAAAATCTACCCCGGTAGCTTTTACTTTGGTCATCCATTTTATAATCTGGACCGAAGGCAGGTTTTTGGAGCAAAAAATAATTTCGTCTGCTTCATAAATCATAATTGCCTCGTTAAGTTGACTTATTCCACCCAGGCACCACAAATCTTCGCAAGGTTTTTCCTGGGTTTGCAAATAGCCCATAATATTGACTTTTACTTTAACCTGGTCCAACATCAGTCTTACCCTATCACATTCGTCCTTTTCGCCAACTAATAATGCTCTTTTTGTTTCTGATTCACCCAGACTTATATTTCGGTGTTTAACAAAGTGAATAATAAGCCGTATTAAAAATAGTGCAGAAACGAATACAAAAAATCCTATAAGTATAATAGCCCTGGAATACCTGTAATTTTCCGTAAAATTAGTAATTGCTGATATTAGCAATGTACCCCACGCCGCCCCTCTTACTACTTTATAGAACCTGAACTCCTTTTCATAACCCCCACTAAAATTTACAGAAGTAATCCAGACCAGAATATAAAGTGGGATAATAATTTTAAG